>SKOL01000692.1 GCA_007120055.1 Anaerobacillus sp. | reverse complement strand
TTTTAGAGACGATGAAAGAAACGATCGAAGAACGGGTTAAAATTAAAGAAGAGTTAAAAGCTTTAACATCACAAGGAAAACTCTCAGCGATCGTCATTACATTATTACCAGTAATTTTAGCTGTGATTTTAAATTTTATGAACCCTCAGTTTTTTGAACCGATGTTTTCGCATCCACTCGGATTAGCGTTTCTATTTGTCGGAGGCGTGTTAATTACAATTGGTTGGGTCATGATCCAGAAGATTGTTAATGTTGAGGTGTAAATAATGTTACAAGTTTTCTTTTTATTAACGAGTTTTATCTTTATCACATTAGTAATCTATGGCATACTTTCTTTGATCTATAAAGAAAAATATGCCATTCAAAGAAGGATTGGAGAACTAGAGGCAGACATAATTCAAGTGACAACATACCAGCAAAAAAATAAAGGGAAAATGATTGATAAAGGCTCATTTTTTGTACGGATTTTTCAACCTATGTTCATAAGGATAAGAAAAAATATGTTTAAGAAGATGTCTGAGCAAAATGAGGCGATGATTACGAAAAGGCTGAAAGATGCGGGAAGTCCATTTCGCCTGCAAGCGGTTGACTTCAGATTAGTACAAATCGGGTTAAGTATCGTCTTCTTCCTCCTTTTTGTTTTTATGTTTTTACCTTCTGCAGAAAGCGTAGGTAGTGTACTCATTTTTGGAATAATCGCTAGTTTATTCGGGCTCTTTTATCCAGAATATTATTTGAAGTTGAAAAAACAGCAAAGAGTCGATGCGATTCAAAAAGAAATGCCTGATTTTTTTGATATGGTAGGAGTGACGATTGAAGCAGGGATGGGTTTAGATGCAGCCTTAAACAAAGTTTCAAAGCAAATGAAAAGTCCACTTTCTGATGAGTTTTTACGAACGTTAGATGATATGAAATTAGGGATGTCAAAAAGAGACGCTTTTTCTGAACTACGTGATCGTGTGCCATCCGAACAGTTCCAAAGTGTCATTAACTCTTTAATTCAAGCGGATCAGTTAGGGATTGCGATGTCGAAAGTATTACGGGCGCAAACGAAACGGATTCGAGAACAACGTCGCCAACAAGCAAAGGAAAAGGCAATGAAAGCACCGATTAAAATGATGATTCCAATGGTGCTCTTTATTTTTCCGACGTTATTTATTATTTTATTAGGGCCAGTCATTTTGCAATTGATGATTAATTTCTTATAAATGAGTGAATTTCATAATTACCAATAATAAGCCACATCACGCAACTATATATTGATCTTAGTGGCGTGAATAACGAATTATGAAATGCATTTAAATCTAGGCTCTTTTATAAAATGAAAAAGTTACTAGCGCTACGACTTTCGTAGCGCTTTTTGCCGAACAACGACTTCTTTTTAGAACATTTGTCACATAGAAGGAAAAGTGAGGTATCAATCTTTAATAAGAATATTAAGCGAAGGTGACGTTCTAATAATTTTAAAAAGAGGTGTTTGTAATGGTAGATGAAAACAAAATGTATACGATAAAAGATGTTTCTAGACAGTTAAAAATACCAGTTGGAAGTTTGAAAAAATGGGAAAAGGTGTTTGTAGAATTTTTTGAAGTTCACAGAACAAAGTCGGGCTCGAGAATTTATCGTGATGGAGAGTTGAAAGTTATCAAAAAAATAAAGCTAATGAAAGATAAAAATTTGAGTGATGATTTAATCAAGTTCATTTTAGACACTGATAATGGAGCTAATAATGAAGTTCCTGAACAAGTAGCTAGTGAATACGATTTAAAGTATGCTGAGATTGTTGCCATGCAAAATGAAACGGTACAAGCTGTTCAAAATATATCCGATTCATTTGAGCAATTAAAAGATGAGTTTAAACAAGAAACGAAAGAAGTGAACGAAGAACTGAAAACAGCTGTAAAAAAAGAGATAAATGAAGGGAATGCAACAACAGAAGGAATTGTCAAAGCATACTCCGAAGAAGCGCTAGATAATTATAACCGCACTCATAATGAGTTTAAAAGTGATTTTAAATGTGAATTCAAAGATGTAAATGAAGAGTTAAAAAGTGAAATTAAAAAAGAAGTTGCAAAAGGTAATGCCATTACTGAAGGCATGGTGCAAACATATTCTCAAGAAGTGCTAGATAATTACAGTCGAACTTATAAGCAATTAAAAAAATTAAAAGAACAAGTTCAAAGAGAACAAGAAGAAAACTTATTTTTGCAAAAGAAGGTTGAAGAAAGAGAAGAATTATTTCAAGAGTTCGTTCAAAATTATCGCCAAGTTGCAGCATCTAATGAGGAAAAGAAACAAAAGCGAAAGTTAGGGAATATCTTCAACTCATTGTTTGGAATAAAAAAATATATTTAATCAAAACTTGCATCCATTTAGCGTTTGTAGAAGCGTTAAATGGATTTTTTTCTGATAAAAGATAAATTGTTGGTTAAAATTTAGTAGATTAATGACAAAAAAAGAAACAAAAACATAGATAGTAGAAATATGTCATTTTTTAAATTATAATATAGTTATTAAAATAAGAGATAAATTATAGAAAAAGTTAACATAAGATCTATTTATTCTTAGTATAGCGATGGTTGAGCGGTAATACAGCTAGATCTTTTTCAATATCAATATAATTATTTAAAGGATGGATGGCTATGCCTAATAATGATTTAATAGATATAATTAAAGGGCTAAATTTTGATGAATTAACTAAAGTTAATATAAGCGCTTCCCCATCTATCGATAGTAATCAAGGGCAACTTGAAAAAGTTGATGGCTATATTGAAGTAAGAGATCATCAAATTTTTGTTATTAACCCGACGGAGAAAAGCGGAAAACAGCCAACTCTCGTCCCAAACTCACAATTACAAATATATGTAAATGGATCACTTTTAAAAAAAGAGCAAGTGGTCTTTGAAAATGATGATATTCGGTGGGAAGTGAAACAAAAACCAGAATATGAAATATCGATAAGTAAGGAAAATTTAGAAGTGTTTTTACAAGTATACCGAGAGCTTTATGAAGGGTATATTCTGAAAGATAAAAAGAGAGCGCGTCGTTTTATGTTTGAAATAGAAGTGGTCGAAAAACAATTGGATGTAGAAGAGGTAGTTTCACAAATAGCGGAAAATATAGTTAAGCGTGGGGTTCGAGTAGAAATTAATACTTCGGCAATTATACAAGAAATTTTAGATCCGAAATTCGAACAAATTTTAGTTGCTGAAGGACTTCCAATCATCCCTGCCATAGACGGCTATATAGAAAAGTTTTTTTCTTCTAAAATAGCTGAAGTATTTGAAGAAGTGGATGGAACCGTTGATTTTAAAAATCGAATAAAAATTCCTACAGTTGAAGCTGGAGATGTGATAGCACAAATATTTGAACCACGTGATGGCAAAACTGGGTTGAATGTTTTCGGTGATACACTCAATCCTAAATCGCCTAAGAAAATTGTTGTTCGTCATAAGCCACGTGTAAAAATTTCAGATGACGGTAAAGTGATCGCTCTTTTATCTGGTAGGCCTTCTTTAACCGGGAGTTCGGTAAAACAATTCGACATTTTGGAAACTTATGAGGTTTTAGGAGATGTCGATATGACAACAGGAAATATCCTTTTTAACGGAGATGTTGTTGTACGAGGACACATTAAAGATAATATGAGAGTGGAATGTTCGGGTAGCCTCTTTGTTTTCGGGAATGTTTATAATAGTACGCTTACAGCTTCACAAAATATATATGTATACGGGAATATCATTAACTCTAAAGTTAATAGCGGGCAGTTCGGAATGTATTATAGTAGAGTTTATAAATTGATACAAGATTTATTAGTTTCAATCAAAAGGTTAGACGACGCTTTTCTTCAATTAAGACAAGCACTAAATAATAGCAATACAGAGTATAAAATTGGTTACATTCTTGCTACATTAGTAGAGACAAAGTTTAAGGAAATCACGAAAAACGTTAACGAATTTTATCAAATCATAAATGAGATGGTTGAAAGTAAATATCAGTTACCTATACCTTTTCAAATAGTATTGAATGCTCTTAAAAAATTTAAAGACTTTGAAGGGATTCAATCTATTGCAACAGAACATTCACTTAAAAGTATCCATTTTTCGATCAATGAACTAATTCAAAAAATGGAATCTGACATACAAGAACAAAGTGATATCACCTTTTTTAATGCAAACCTATCCCAGATAAAAACAAATGGTACTATCCTTGTTAAAAAAGAAGGAGTAATTAATACGGTTTTATTTGCGGGAGATGCTATTCAATTTGAGAAAAATGATGCTGTTATTCGTGGAGGGAAAGTCGAGGCTGTCAATTCTCTCGATGCAGCGATAGTCGGTACTGAAAAAGGAAAAGCCCCTGTATTATATGCTGGTGAAAGTATAAGCATAAAGGAAATAAACCAAGCTCAAATTACATTGAAAAACCAAACTATATACATTGATGAAAAAATTGAACATCTTGAGTTGAAGTATGATGATAAGGATGAAAGAATCGAAAGCAATAAAAGATTACCGATCCTATAGTGAAAGAAATGGGCAGCATATTATACTTGTTTGAGTGAAATATGTTCATGAATGTTTTTTATAAAGATTAAATGATATAATAAGTTTAAGACAAAACCTAAACAACTCATTTGTTTAGGTTTTATCCTTTTATATTATTTAGAATCGGTGTTCAAAACGGAGTGTGATGACAACTAATGAGGTTTAAGAGAAGTATTCCCAACATGTTCACGTTAGGGAATTTATATTGTGGATTTTTATCGATTGGCTTTGCGGCTGATGGTCAGTATAAAAATGCAGCAATTTTAATTTTAATTGGGATGATGTTAGATAGTATGGATGGAAGAGCGGCAAGGATGTTAAAAGCTGAAACTCCATTAGGTAAAGAGTTAGATTCTTTAGCTGATATTGTTACGTTTGGTGTAGCGCCATCATTTTTAGTGTACTATACATATTTTTATCAATTTGAATTGCTAGGATTTGCGGTAGCAGGACTATTTCCACTGTTTGGGGCTTATCGATTAGCGAGATTTAACGTTAGCACGAGTACGACATCAAAAGATTATTTTGTAGGTGTGCCAATTACGGCAGCGGGTGGCATCGTTGCATTGTTAACTCTTTTTGGTGAGACTATTCCTAATATTATAACGACGGTTGTTTTTACGGGGTTATGTTTCTTGATGGTAAGTAGACTTAGAATTCCTAGCTTAAAAGAAGTTCCATTACCGAAATACGGAACGATTGTTACTTTATTTTTAGGAGCAACTTTATTCGTTATTTATAAAGGTACATACGCGCAATTTCCTTATTTAATTTATATCGCTACTCCGCTTTATATTGCTTATGTTACGTATCGGTTTATTCGCGGGAAAAACAAAAAGAATATTGATTAATGAGGCTGTACGAAAAGTGTCTGTTATCTCATATTTGAATGGTGTAATCCTTTAGGGTAAATCTTTTAAATGTGATGATACGCTATTTTTCGTACAGTTTTTGTCTTTGCCACGATAAAGAAGTTATAGCGTCATCACACGTATAAATTCATATTAAATTCACATTGAGTGATTATAATGAAATAAGTAATAATTATTTTTAAATGTTAGTGAAATTCATAATTACCAAAATTGAGTCATATCAAACAAAGTTTGTTTCTAGCGGTTTAATGCAACTACATATTCATACTTAATGGCGATAATATTGAATGTTGAATTTGATTAGTTTATGTAATGAATGGAAGAAGGTGGGGTTGAATTGACAAGAAAGATCCTTGTTGTTGAGGATGATGCTCATATTCAAGAGTTAATTAAAGAATTCTTACAAGCACAAAATTATAACGTTGATGTAATCGATGATGGAATTCGTGCGTGGGAACTTATTAATAAAGCGAAGTATGATCTCGTTTTATTAGATGTCATGTTGCCTAATATAGACGGCTTTTCTTTGTGTCGCATGATACGAGAAAAATCTGATGTTCCTGTAGTCATTTTGACAGCATTAAGTGAGGAAAAAGACCAATTAAAAGCTTTTGAATTAGAAGCAGATGATTTTATCAGTAAACCATTCTCCTTTAATGTATTAGTAAAAAGAGTTGAGGCTGTTTTAAGGAGAACAAAAAGTACTGGAACAAATAATAGTAAACTGTCGTATGGCCGTCTCAACTTAGATACAAGTGCATATAAGGCATATGTTGATGAACAAGCTATCGATTTAACTGTAAAAGAGTTTGAAATTGTACAAATGTTATTACTAAATATTGGGAGAGTTATGACCCGTGATGTATTATTAGAAAAGATTTGGGGCTACGACTATTTTGGCGAGAGTCGAATCGTAGACGCTCATATTAAAAACATCCGTAAAAAGGTT
This sequence comes from Anaerobacillus sp., assembly GCA_007120055.1. Next base: position 265 of record SKOL01000692.1, on the reverse strand, counting down.
GGATTTCCTTATATTAAAACGGTCAAAGGGTTGGGCTATTGTATAGAAAGGGAGACAGATGAAACTTAAAGGAATTACTTTAAAAATATTTACTATTACATCGGTACTCTTAATATTGTCAGCTTTAATTATCTATCTAACTTTTTACTTCTTACTTCCGACCTACTATTACAATTATAAAAGCGACCGTTTAAATAGTGGTGTTACTAATCTCATTAAAGAAATTGAGTATACATCTATTGATAAAGTTGATGATGTATTAAAT
>SKOL01000028.1 GCA_007120055.1 Anaerobacillus sp. | reverse complement strand
GAAACGACGATACCGTTTCATTTGGAGTTACTTGAACATGAAGACTTTAAAAATGGTGATTTCGATACGAAGTTTTTAGAGAAAAACACTATTTTATCGTAAGAACTACAAGTAGATAGGGAATATTCTCCTATACTGAGGCTGTATAACCTTCAAGTAATAGTAGGAAAAAGTGGAGGCGATTTTGTGGCAGAAAACACGAAAGAAAAAATTACAGAAGTAGCACTCCAACTTTTTGAGCAAAATGGATTTCATGCAGTAACCGTTGATAAAATCGTTAAAACGAGTGGAGTAAGCAAGGGGGCATTTTATCATTACTTCAAATCGAAAGATGAACTTCTGTACAGTGTTCATGATTATTTTATTACGTACGTTCTTGATAAAGCGAAAGAGGCGTATGAAACATGTGATACACCAACAGAGCGTTTAAATGCTACGATCAAATCTTTTGTGATGATGTTTGATATGTATCGTCCCCACGTTACAGTTTTTTATCAAGAAAGCTTATATTTAGCTCCAGAATATTTTCAAAAAATAAAAAAGAAGCGTGATCAATATAAAGAAATGATGTTCAAAGTGGTTGAAGAAGGAATTGAATTAGGAGAGTTTAGAAAAGAACTGCCTGTTCCAATTACATCAATGGCTGTTTTTGGCATGATCAACTGGACGTACAAATGGTATAAAACTGATGGGCAATACACAATTCAAGAAATCGCTGATCTTTATGCCGATTTTGTACTTCATGCAACGTTAACAACTGAAGCTTTACAAATATATCGTAATCTATTAATTAATAATTAAGAATTAGAGAGGATGAATGTTATGTTTAAAATTACTGATTTGAGAGAATTAATTCGTGCGGTAGATCGTTCAAATATTGATGAGTTAATCGTAAAAGGTGAAAATAATGAAAAAGTCGAAATTCGTAAAAAAGGTGCTCAAGTAGTCGTTTCTGATCAATTGGAAGCGGTATCAACGCCACAAGTAGAAGTAGCACCACAACCTACGGCTCCAGCGGCGCCTCAACCCCAAACCGTAGCACCTACACAAGTAGAAGTGAAAACAGAGGAGCCACCAGCACCTACTGCTACGGATGAAAACTTACACAAAATTACTTCACCAATGGTTGGGACGTTTTATGGAGCACCATCACCAGATGCTGATAATTATGTGAAAAAAGGTGATAAAGTAACGAAAGATTCAGTCGTTTGTATCGTAGAAGCAATGAAATTAATGAATGAGTTAGAAGCTGAAGTTGAAGGAGAAATTGTTGAAATTTTAGCAGAGAATGGTCAGTTAGTAGAATACGGCCAACCACTTTTCTTAGTGAAAGCTTAACATTATAAAAAGCGTTAATGCTTGAAGCGATGGAAATTACGAGTTTTAGATAAAATTTTCCACTTACACTGGAAAAGGAGGTTGAAGCAGCTATGGATATGTTTGACAAAATAGAAGAAATGGAAGAACGTCGTTGGAAAGTTAAAAATGGCGGCGGAGATGATCGAATAGATGCACAACATAGACGTGGTAAAAAAACGGCAAGAGAGAGAATCGACCTTTTAGTTGACGAAGGAACGTTTGTAGAAATTAATCCTTTTATCGAAAATAGGGGTCTTGCTATAGCGTCAGGGAGTACTGAAGCACCAGGAGAAGGTGTTGTAACTGGTTACGGAAAGATTGATGGTAGATTAGTATTTTTATTCGCTCAAGACTTTACAGTTTTCGGTGGTGCACTTGGGGAAATGCATGCAACGAAAATTGCAAAAATTATGGACTTTGCCGCTGAAAATGGGGCACCGATTATCGGATTGAACGACTCTGGTGGTGCGCGAATTCAAGAAGGGGTTCTTTCTTTAGACGGATACGGCCACATCTTTTATCGAAATTCGATTTATTCAGGTGTAATTCCACAAATTTCTGTCATTATGGGTCCATGCGCTGGTGGTGCCGTTTATTCACCAGCAATTACAGATTTCGTTTTCATGGTAGAGAAAACGAGTCAAATGTTTATTACAGGACCTAAAGTCATAAAAAGTGTAACTGGGGCTGATATAGCCACAGAAGATTTAGGTGGTGCAAGTGTTCATTCTACAAAAAGTGGAAATGCTCATTTCACGGCTCCTACGGAAGAAGAAGTTTTAGAACAAGTTCGAGAGCTAGTTCGTTTTCTTCCGCAAAATAATACCGAAAAAGCACCTGCAAAAGTAGCAGAAAATAATCAGTCGCGTGAAGAGAGAATTGATGAACTAATAGATTTGGTTCCCATTGACGGAACGAAAGTTTATGATGTTCGAAAAGTGATCTTAGCGATTATTGATGATAACAACTTCATGGAAGTTCAACCATCGTTTGCTAAAAATATCGTTGTTGGATTTGCCCGTATAAACGGAGAAACAGTCGGTATTGTTGCCAACCAACCTAAATTTATGGCTGGTGGATTAGATATAGACTCATCTGATAAATGTTCAAGGTTTATTCGTTTCTGTGATTGCTTCAATATTCCTCTCATTACTTTTGAAGATGTTAGTGGATTTATTCCGGGGGTTAACCAGGAACACGGTGGAATCATTCGTCATGGAGCAAAGATTTTATATGCTTACTCAGAAGCAACGGTTCCAAAAATAACGGTGATTTTAAGAAAAGGCTACGGTGGAGCTTATGTTGCTTTAAATAGTAAAGCGATTGGGGCTGACCAAGTATTTGCTTGGCCGAATGCAGAAGTAGCTGTTATGGGTCCAGAAGGAGCCGCAAATATTATTTTTGCAAAAGAAATAGCAGAGAGCGATAATCCAGAACAAACGAGGCAAGCAAAAATTCAAGAGTACCGTGAAAAGTTTGCTAACCCTTATATCGCATCATCGAACGGGATGATTGATGACGTTATTGATCCAAGAGACACGAGAAAGTGTTTAATTAACGCTTTAGAAATGTTAACAAACAAGAAAAAGAAATTACCGAAGAAAAAACACGGAAATATTCCTTTATAAAAGACTTAAATTAAAGATGAGGGTGGGACAAAAGTGTCTGACACCACGCGGATCCTACTAAATATAGATGTACAGATTTATGAAATGTCTATATTCGGTGCCTAGCGGTGTCTGACACTTTGTTCTGTTCCACCCTCATGTTCTCTTAATACTGTACTTTAAATCAAGGTAGGTGACTAAAGATGTGTGCAAAACAAAATAATGAAAATGTTTTTCGAGATATTTGTGATTTTCCGATCCCCACTTATGACGAATGGAAGCAAGCGGTAGAGAAATCGTTAAAAGGTGCTCCTTTTTCAAAGTTGATCACGAAAACGTATGAAGAGATCATTTTGCAACCAATGTATCAACAAAAGGATATCGAAAACCTTGCTTTTACTGAAACGGTACCAGGACAGTTTCCATTTGTGCGAGGCACCGATTCTGTAGGTGGAGAAAACGGCTGGTTAGTCGCTCAAGAGGTGAATCATCCTTTACCTAAATCTGTAAATGACTGTTTAAAAGCAGAACTTGAAAAAGGTGTTAATGCGATCCATTTAGTTTTAGATGAACAAACGAAAAAAGGTTTAAATATGTCGAGCGAAGAGGGAACATCGTCGGCTAACGGTGTTTCTATTACATCTATAGCAGATGTCAATACGGTTTTAGATGAGATCGATGTGAGTAACTTACCATTTGTCGTTCAAACTGGTGTGAGTGCTGTACCGATGGTTGGCTTGATTAGCTCTTATTTTAAAAATAATCAAATCCCATTAACAAAGTTAAAAGGCTGTATCGGTGCAGACCCAATAGCGATGTTAATAAAACATGGAGAGACAGAGGCTTCTATTGACTCTTATTTAGACCAAATGGGTGAGTTAATTAAATGGTCAGCTGAAAATAGCCCTAAACTACAAACGATTTATATTGATGGTTCTCCTTACCACGATGGTGGTGGAAATGCTGTTCAAGAATTAGCATATATGCTTTCTAGTGGAGTGTATTATATCCGTGAGTTACAAAAGCGAGGTTTGTCTATCGATGAAATCGCTCCTTCGATTCGTTTTTCAATGTCGATCGGTTCAAATCTCTTTATGGAACTAGCTAAAATTCGAGCGGCGAGAATGTTATGGGCTAACGTTATTGACGCATTTGGCGGTAATGAACAATCTCAAAAAATAACGTTACATGCACGTACATCTCGTTGGACAAAAACCGTATATGATCCATATGTAAATATTTTAAGGAGTACTGTGGAAGCGTTTACCGCAGCGGTTGGTGGAGTTGATAGTTTACACGTTAGTGCGTTTGATGAAGCTTTTACGGTACCAAACCACTTTTCAAGACGAATTGCGCGAAATATTCATTTAATTATTAATGAGGAAGCGCAAGTGACTAGAGCGTGGGATCCAGCTGGGGGGTCTTGGTATATCGAGCACATTACTGCTGAAATTGCCGGGAAGGCTTGGGAGCAATTCCAAAGCATTGAAGAGAAGGGTGGAATGTATGAAGCTGCCATTCAAGGAATTCCACAGCAGCTCGTTAACGAAGTTTCACTAAAGAAAAAGCAAGATATTGAAAAACGTAAACTCGTATTTGTGGGTGCAACGATGTATCCTAATAGCGCTGAACAAGCAAATGTTAATGAAGATCACAGTTTAAAAGAGCAGTTACAACAACGTCTTAAAACGACGAAAGAAAACCTAGATGTTAATGTATCCATAGAACTAGATAACGTGATGCAAGATGTCATTCAAGCAGCTTTGCAAGAGGCAACGATTGAACAACTAAGTCGAGCGTTAGGCAAAGGAAGTAGTGAAACCGTTGAAAAAATAGAAACTTACCGTGCAACCGAAGCATTTGAAGTGCTACGCCAATATTCTGAACAGAAAAAAGAAGCAGGTGAACCGATCAACGTATTCTTAACAAGCATTGGTAAACTTGCTGAGCATAAACCTCGTACAGATTTTATTTCCAATTTCTTTGAAACGGGTGGTTTTGAAGTACTTAAAAATAATGGGTACGAAAATATCGATGAAGCGATTAATGCAACAGCAGATACATCTTCGAATACGGCTGTTATTTGTGGCAAAAATGAAAGTTACGAAAAACATGCAGTACAAATCGTCGAAGAGGTCAAAAAGAGACGACCAGACATGAAAGTATTTGTTGCTGGTAAGCAAGCAAGCGAGCTAGAGGGAAAATTACAAGAAGCAGGAGTAGATGGCTTTATTCATGTAGGTACGAATTGTTATCAAGTGCTACGTGATCTTCAAGGTAAAAAGGAGGCGATGGTTAATGAGTAATCCAAATTTCACAAAAATAACATATGATCGTTTACAAACAGAAAATAATGATCAAAATCAGCCATCTTTTACTGAAGAAGATTTGTTTCGTACGCTTGAACAAATTCAAGTAAAGCCTTTGTATACAAAAAAAGACATTGAAGGAATGGAGCATCTTGATTATGTTTCAGGTGTCCCGCCATTTTTACGTGGACCGTACCCAGCAATGTATAAAACTCGTCCGTGGACGGTTAGACAGTACGCAGGGTTCTCAACGGCCGAGGAAAGTAATGCTTTTTATCGTCGTAATTTAGCAGCAGGACAAAAAGGTCTCTCGATCGCTTTTGACTTAGCTACTCATCGTGGCTATGATTCTGACCATCCACGGGTTGTTGGTGATGTCGGTAAGGCCGGAGTTGCTGTTGATTCGATTTTAGATATGAAAATATTATTTGATGGTATTCCGTTAGATAAAATGAGTGTTTCGATGACAATGAATGGCGCAGTTTTACCTGTGTTGGCCTTTTATATTGTGGCTGCCGAAGAGCAAGGTGTGAAACAAGAACAACTAACGGGGACGATTCAAAATGATATATTAAAAGAATATATGGTTCGAAATACGTACATTTACCCGCCAAAACCTTCGATGAAGGCGATTGCTGATATTTTTGAATATACATCGAAACATATGCCGAAGTTTAATAGTATAAGTATTTCGGGCTATCATATGCAAGAGGCTGGAGCTACAGCTGACATCGAGCTTGCTTACACGTTAGCAGATGGACTTGAGTATGTACGAACAGGAATTGAAGCAGGACTAGATGTTGATGCCTTTGCACCGAGATTGTCATTTTTCTGGGCAATTGGTATGAATTATTTTATGGAAGTTGCTAAAATGCGAGCAGCTAGATTACTTTGGGCAAGGCTTATTAAGCCATTTAAACCTAAAAATGAAAAATCGCTGGCATTAAGAACACACTCACAAACATCAGGGTGGAGTTTAACAGCGCAAGACCCATTTAACAATGTCGCAAGAACTTGTATAGAAGCCTTAGCAGCATCTCTCGGTCATACCCAGTCACTGCATACGAATGCTTTAGATGAAGCGATCGCCTTACCAACGGATTTCTCGGCAAGGATTGCTCGTAACACACAGTTGTTTTTACAAGATGAAACTGGAATTTGTAATGTCTTAGATCCTTGGGGCGGCTCCTATTATGTTGAGTCATTAACAAAACAGTTAGCTGAAAAAGCTTGGGCCCATATTGAAGAAGTAGAAAAGTTAGGCGGTATGGCAAAAGCGATTGAGACAGGTCTTCCAAAAATGCGAATTGAGGAAGCGGCAGCTAGACGTCAAGCACATATCGACTCGAAAAAAGAAACGATTGTTGGTGTCAATAAATATCGCTTAGAACAAGAAGATCCGATTG
>SKOL01000587.1 GCA_007120055.1 Anaerobacillus sp. | reverse complement strand
CTTTCTTCCGCAATGGATATTTTTCTCAAAAACCCATTGTCACATATAATCTACCTCATGTAACGACAAACTTAATTCCTAAAATGTTAAAATCCGCCGCCATTGGAAATGGCGGCGGACAGAATGAAGAGTTTCCTGGAGTTGTGATTGAATAGTTAATTAAATAAGGGTAGTTTGATGCTGCATGAACAACAAATAACATAGGCTAAAAAATCTCCGTTAATAAAAAATAGAAGGAGATTTTTTTAAGTTCCATATTCTTATTATTTGATATAATGGACATATTAGAAAATTGGAACTCTTACTTGTTGGAGATTTTCACTTGGGGGGACATAGATGCAGCATCAATTAACTAAAAGTAATGATAATACAGATGAACAAGGGATTATTATACATAAAATTACACTACAAGTAGCTGTTGCGACAGCGATAGTTGGTCTGTTTCTTTTTTTACCTTTTGAAGCTATTAATTGGCTTTCTTATTCTTTTGTTTTAAAGCTTCATGTCTTGCTAGGTATCATACTTTCAATAGTGATCGTTAGGTTATTTTTCAGCCATATCCCGATAGAGCTATTTAATCCATTCAAGCAAGGGTTTAAAAAGTGGAATGGGTTTAAACTCGTATTCTATTTCTTTTTAACGATTTTATCTGGCATCATTCTTATATTTTTTTCTTTACGCTGGCTAGTATATTTTCATGTGTTTATTGGGTTTTGGTCGTTCGTTGTTAGTTGGAGGCATATGAAGTAATAGCAAATATGAAATGGGAGATGCGGACATCCGTTCCCTTATTTGTGAAGAATGGTGCTTAGGTTAGATGTTTTCGGACATACGATCCTCTATTTAGTGAAAAAGCGCTTATATTTGCTTAATATACTACTAATAAAGGAACGTATGTCCGGTAAAGCGGTATGATAGCAGGAATTTGCTAAAATAACGGATCTAGTGTCCACAATGGTCCACAGCGCTTTACAGTCAAGTCAATGCTACAGTGATTTCACGCGATAATTGATCCGGCCAAAGACTTCAGTACCACAACTTCTATACCGGTGGTGTCGTAGTTGAAAGAACGCCCGCTAAAATCACAATCACAATAATTAATAATAGTTCAATTCTTAAGCCCCACAATAATTTGTTAACGATTGATTCATCACCATTTTTCAACTTAGGCAGCCAGAGGTAGCGGTGACAAGCTGCAATGATAAGCACTGGTGAGAAAGAGATTAACTTCATTAACAACGTTATTCCATAACTTGAATTGTAGAGGTCATTCAACTCGTTTAAATAACTTATACTTAAAAGCGCTCCACTCACGACAGTGATAATGATTGACCATAAAGCAATTTGGGAGAATTTAAATAGTTTTTCATGAAAATCTTTTAAAGCAGTTAAGTCTCTTTTTATAAAAAATGAATAGATCGAGAAACCGATGATTCCTCCAGCCCAAATACTAATAGCCATCATATGAAGTGTATGGTTAAACAAATTCAAATAGCTCTCTGCCCCATGTCCAGTCCATGCAAAACCAAAAAATAATGCGAAAAAAACAAGCGAAGCCATTAGGAGTCGTCCTTTATTTCTATAAAAACTCACTAAAAATAACAGAAGGAATAATAAAGGTTGCGCCATACTCACGATTCCAAGGTTTGTAGAAAGTAGTATCGCTACGATCGTATCGTTTAAAGGCTGGTTCGTTAGTTGTAAAGAGCGCTCAAGTACTTGAGAAAACCCTGTAATAATAAAAATTAAGGCTGCAAATAAATAAATACTTCGTTCAAGTAAGATAAGCTTTGCTCTATCACCCAAAATAAAATTAATAAAAAAGAACATACTTGCCACAATTACTGCTAGCATTACTTCAGAAATCCTTAAAAATACCCCTACAGAAAAGCTATGTTCATGATCATCGTCGCCACTAATGTACTCGTCAATTGAAATAGTTTCTGACGGTATTTGTGTTGGGAGTTCTACACCGATCGAAAAGCGGAATGATCCGTCAGTAACATGGGTATCTAAAGCTAACACTTGCCAATAAACACGATAAATTCCATCATCTAGATCAGGTAACTTTAATATTAACTCTCGATTGCTTTCACTAAATTGTTCGGTAGGAATCGTCTGTCCATTTTCATCTCTCAATGTTAATTGACTTAAAGTAGTATTAATCGGTTCCGTAAAACGAACGAGAACTTCTTCAGGTGGTGTATCTAATTCGGTTTCTTGAACGGGCACCGAGCTTTCAAGATATGCGTGAGCACCGACAAATATTGGGAATAAGAGGCTAAAAGTAATGACAAGAATTAGAATTGCCAATCTCCTCACGTAAGTCTCACTCCTTTCAAAGCAAAAGAAGCTGTCCAAAAAGTGTCTGACCAACATATATATATAGACGTTTATATTTATCATCCGTCTATATTAGTAACGATGTCTGACACTTTCATTTGGACAACCTGCTTTTTATTATATTTATTTCTTTTTAATGAGAATTTCATAATTACCAAAAATGAGCCACATCACGCAATATATAGTTTGTGAATGGTATTACGCAACTATATATTGATCTTAGTGGCGAGAATAATGAATTATGAAATTCTCTTAAATGCGTAAATTAATGTGCCGCCAAGACCAATAGTCAATAAAATAGATAAGTACATAAATGGGTTCACTGAATTCTCAGTGTTAGGCACTTCAGTTGTTAAGGCTTCCTGTAAACCTTCTAAAGATAAGCCATTGCCATTTTGGACTTGAAAAGTCATTGTTGCCTCATAATACGTTTGATCAAACTCTCCCTCCACTGACTCATCAGACGACGGTTTGGCACGAAGTAAATAGTAATCCGCAGGACCAGTTTTAAAATTAATGATCCCATCATTATTTGTAGTAAACGTTTGAGATTCGGAAGTACTGCGGCGAATCACACTAATCTCAGTATTAGCTTTTGGCTCACCTTTCATCAAAAATTGAACAGAAACTTCTTCGTCTGGTGTAATCGCCGCTGGATTAAATAGCGGAACTAACTCAGCTCGGTCTTGATTAACTTGTTGATCGAAACCCTCAAAAATTTGAACGTAACTCATTGTAGGTACTTCACTAACTGCAACAAATGATTTTGCACTGCGCAGTGTTCGGCTTGCTACATCTCCATGAGCAAAAACTTGATCTCCTTCAACTGAAATTATATATGCACCAGGGAGACTTGAAGAAAATGAACTAATATAATAGTTATTAACTCCTAGCCTAGAATCTGGCGTATCTTGTAACTCGCCAGTGTAAAATAGCGTATCGGAAATATTTATTTTCTCACCGTTTGGTGCTGTTACATAAATACTTGTATTATCAGGATTCCATGTTCCGTCAATTCGATAACTTGCATGGTCATTTGAATGATTTCCAAACAGCAATTCAACAAATGACACTTCTCCAACTTCAATGATTGGTGTATTCGTTTGTGACCACCCGTCATGGGCAACTGCTGTCGAACTAAATAAAATTATAAATAAAGTTAAAACCATCATTATAATGTATTTTGGCATATCCTCACCCCATTAGTTAATTAACGCAATTTTATACTATTACTACACTGTTAATGTTGTCAAACGAATAAATTGCCAACTGTCATCCGTCGATATGTAAGGAAGTAGAAATTCATGTCGTACATATTCCAATGGTGATCGTTGGATTAAAAATATCATCAATTTTATAGAAGGGTTAATTGAAGATGGAAAACAGTGGATAAAAATATTGGGAAATCGTAACCGTACATCTACGTACGATGAAGAAATAGCGTTAGAAATTTATAAAAATATAAAAAACAATTATGAAAGCTATTTGAAGTATATGTTGAGATGAAGAAGAGGTGTGAAAATGTAGAGTAACCACTATCGGAGTTTTATACAATAACAGGAAGGTTATTGAGTCAAGAGGGTGGGACAAAAGTGTCTGACACCACGCGGATCCTACTAAATATAGACGTACAGATTTTTCATATGTCTATATTTGGTGCCTAGCGGTGTCTGATACTTTGTTTTGTCCCATCCTCATTTTTTTTGATGTCAGCTGGCTTACCAGGCGCCTTACGCTTTTCTCTGTCTAGCTCAAGGCACCATCGGCTCGACCGCTTCAGACCTTTCCTCACGGTCTAAAACCTGACCGCTACGGGAAGGTCTTCCACCGGTTTTCGCCGATAGGCGGGCGCCTTACGCTTTTCTCTGTCTAGCTCAAGGCGCCTGCGCTTTTCGTATTAGTCAGTGATTTTTAACCAATCATCAGAGATTGGGCTAATATCAGCTATTTCGAAAGCGGCATTCGTTATGGCTTCTGCTAACGTTTTACCTGAGGCACAAATGTCGTTAAAGCAAACTTCAGTGTCACTTTTTTTGGTATATGTAATACCGAACTTTTCCAATCTTTCAACGATGAGCATCGCATGTTCAAGGTTATGCTCAGGTTGGAATTCAGCTTCCTTAATAAATATCCCCTTTTCGACATCAAACCACTGTTGTGAAGTATTGAGCTTCCAGCCCATGATTCTACGCGCTATAATTTCAATTTTGTTCATATCCCGTTGCCCCCTCTTTTTATATTTTATATTTTAACATTTTCACTATTGTAATCCTATTTTATTGTCTTGGTGGTACACATATTAAGGTATGGAATAAAAAAGGAGACCTACAAAACGATTAAGCGTTTGTTTCGATGTAGACCTGATAACTTCGAAAGCTGTATTGATTATCATAGTCAGGGGAGAGGGATAAAATAAATCAACATGACTGTGTGATCTGTATGTGAATAGAATAACTAGTTCTTACCTGTCATTTCTCGCTGAACTCTATAGTTTTCAAAAGTATGTTAAGATAAAATAGTCACAATTTTACATACAAAGAGGAGGCATTATATTATGACAGGTGAAAATACAGAATGTTCGTCCAGTTTGTCTATTGTTGAAAATACGTACGACCTTCTTTTAAAAGATTCTGTGATAAAAGAAGCACTAGCGTTTTTTAAAGATGAAAACGAAAATACATTAAAAGATCAAATTGAATTAACCGAAATTCCAGCCCCGACGTTTGATGAAAAGGAGCGCGGAAAGGAATATCGTCAACGGCTAGCGCAACTAGGCTTAAAAGATATACATACTGATGAAGTCGGAAATGTGTTTGGGGTTCGCCGTGGTACAGGTAACGGACCGACAATTGCTGTTTGTGCTCATTTAGATACTGTTTTTCCAGAAGGGACAGATGTAAAAGTCAAACATAGAGATGGAAAGGTTTATGCCCCTGGAATTTCTGATGATGGACGAGGTTTAGCGGTTGTACTAACACTTATTAAAGCACTAGATCATTTAGGAATCCAAACGAAAGGCGACATTTTGTTTGGAGCGACAGTTGGAGAAGAAGGTCTAGGTGACTTAAATGGAGTAAAAGCTTTATTTGAGAAAAAGAAAGAAGAAATTGATGCTTTTATATCCATAGAACCGGGCTGTCCATCGCGTGCGATTTATTTAGCAACAGGTAGCCGTCGTTATAGTGTTACTTATCGTGGTCCAGGGGGGCATAGCTTCGGAAACTTTGGTTTAGCAAGCGCGATTCATGCTTTAGGACGAGCGGTGGCAATGATATCTGAGTTGAAAACACCGAGCGACCCGAGAACGACTTTTACGGTTGGAACGATTAATGGAGGCACATCGGTTAATACGATTGCGGCAGAAGCAAATATGGTGATTGATTTACGTTCAACATGCCAAGAAGAACTACTGAAACTAGAGCAAAAAGTATTGAACATTATTCATAGAGCAGCAGACGAAGAAAATAAGCATTGGAACCGTGATGATATTCAAGTAGAGATCAAACAAGTAGGTGATCGCCCGGCTGGCTCACAACCATCAGAATCTGTCATTGTACAAGCGGCGCTAGCTTCATCGAAGGCTGTTGATTTTGAGCCGGAATTAGGGTCACCAAGTAGTACGGATTCGAATGTTCCGATTAGTTTAGGGATTCCAGCGGTAACTTTAGGTGGTGGCGGAGACTTTGGTGGAGTGCACACTTTAGAAGAATTTTTTGATCCAACTGATGCTTATTACGGTCCACAACAAGTACTATTAACATTGCTTGGGCTTGTTGGTGTTAAAAACGTAAGTGAACCTTTGATCGAAAAAAAGAGTCTATAAGATAGGCGATAGAAAAGGCGGGCGTCAAAGCATAAGGACGACCCGCCTTAAACACATAAATTTAAACGCAATTTATCTCCCAATATACTGATCTAAAAAGTCAGCAACACCTGTATAGGCAGTAATATTATTTTTAAGTTTCACAAAAAAATGACCTTCATCTTCAAATCGAATATATGTGACAGGGTGATTTCTTCCTTTTAAATCATCGACAATTTGTTCTGTTTCTTCAATTGGAACACGAGGGTCATTGGCTCCATGTAACACCATAATTGGGCACGTAATTTGATCGGTACGATGTAGAGGATCAATTTCATCAAAGAAATCTCCATCATTTTCAATACTTCCGTATTCAGATTCTCTGTGCTTACGACGCCAAGAGCTTGTATTTTCTAAAAACGTTCTAAAGCTTGAGATACCGACGATATCAATAGCCGCAGACCATAGTTTTGGATAGTGGGTGATCGCAGCTAAAACCATAAAGCCACCGTAGCTTCGTCCCATAATCGCAATTTTATCTG
>SKOL01000486.1 GCA_007120055.1 Anaerobacillus sp. | reverse complement strand
TTTTTACACAATATTATTCATCATACTATAACAACTCTAAAACGACAATTATGATCTAATTCCAAAAAATTTCTTCACTTTCGTAAATACCCCTGTATCTTCCTCTAATGACATTAAAGGAACTGTTTCACCTAAGATTCTTCTTGCAATATTTCGATAGGCAATTGAAGCACGGGTATTCGGTTGAAATGCAATTGGTTCTCCTTTATTTGATGCTTTAATCACTTCATCATCATCAGCGACGATCCCTAATAGTTCGATCGCTAAAATGGAGACGATTTCATCGACGTCTAACATATCACCACTTTTCATCATATGGCCACGAATACGGTTTACGATCAGTCGTGGTGACTCCATGTCTTCCTGCTCTAATAAACCAATAATTCGATCCGCATCACGTACAGCTGATGTTTCTGGTGTCGTCACAACGACAGCTTTATCTGCCCCGGCAACGGCATTTTTAAAACCTTGTTCAATTCCTGCAGGGCAGTCAATAATGACATAATCATACTCTTCTTTTAATTCTTTAACGATTACTTTCATTTGTTCTGGATTTACAGCAGCTTTATCCTTCGTTTGCGCTGCTGGTAAAAGCATTAAACATTCAAAACGCTTGTCTTTTATTAGTGCTTGCTGAAGACGACAACGCTCCTCGACGACGTCAACAATATCATAAATAATACGATTTTCTAAACCCATGACAACATCGAGATTACGTAGGCCAATATCTGTATCTACTAAACAAACCTTTTTTCCTGAAAGTGCAAGCGCAGTTCCAATATTTGCAGATGTAGTTGTTTTTCCAACCCCACCTTTACCAGAAGTAATTACAATCGCCTCTCCCATGCGAAATTCCCCTTTCTAAGTTCAATGTAAAATTTAAAATGAAAAATTTATAATTATTTGAGCGTAGCGCTACGAAGCATTACTTTCATCAATTTTAAATTATAAATTGTTAAATTATACATTGTTAAACGTTTGTTATTTTCGGACGCAATTTCCCCATATGTTGGACACGTTCGATCGCAATCTTATTGTCTTTACCGATATAAGCGCATTCCATTTCATGAACTTCATTATCTTTCGTATCTGGGGAGCGGTTGACAACATCAGCAATACGAAGCTGCGATGGTTCCATTTTCGACGCCGTGATCACTGAATCTTCATTCCCATCACACCCTGCATGGGCAATACCACGCAAAACTCCCATTACATAAATATTTCCGGTTGCCATCACGGTTCCACCTGGATTTACGTCACCTAACAGAAGAAGGTCCCCTTGTATTTGTAACACTTGTCCTGAACGAATTACTTTAACAACCGTTGATGTTTGCGCCTCTTTCCTTAAGATTTCCGCATCTTCTTTGGTAATTACATTTGAATCAATGGTGTTGATCACCAAATTTTTCCTATCGTTAATCACGGTTTTAATTTGCTCTGTTTGCTCCACAGTTAAATAACGATTGCCGACTGATACTTTCACTTCAACGGCCGGTCCTTCTCGTGTTTGAGAATATTTCGATGAAAGCTTTTCTTCAAGCTCCTTAACTAATTCAGAAAACGAACACTCGTCGTTTAGATATAAAATTAGGCCTTCTTTGGTTCCTCTAACCGTAACATAGTTTGTTTTTTGCATGGTCCAAAGTTCACCTCAACTTTCCTATATTCAACGTTGCCACCTAAAATCCTTTTTTATTTTGTTTATTTTTTCTTCAACATCGTCACTTTTTTGCAAAAATAATAAAAACTTTCGCAGTGGAAAGGCAATAATAATCATAAATACACTATTTACAACTAAACTTGGTAAAAGTCGTTCATAAAAAAATTGTTCATGAACAAGGTTCGTTATTCCGACCATTAAATGAATTCCGTACACAAGATAGTCAAGAACAAGCGTTCCAAAAACTGCGGTTATAATTAATAAGTATAAATTTTTTTGAAAGATTTTATATGTAAATCCTAGCAAATATGCTGTAAAAAACATACTAAAAATATAAATACCAAGGACATGTGTATAAATTACATCTTGAAATAAACCTAAAACAATAGCATAAATACCTCCAGTTGTTCTACCTAAAAAAATCGTAATTACGATAACAACTATAAAGGCAAAGCGAGGAATAATGATTGCTTCAGACCCAAAACGGTCTGGTGAGAAGACTTGGAAAACGGTCCCTTCTATAATAAAAAGAAGGAAAATAAAAAAGGGAAGGAGAAAGCGAATCATATTAATCCCCCTCCCCGTCGTTTAATATACTAGCTTCAATCGTAGGAGCACCGCGCTTTGTAATTAGTACATAATCTAAATTATGAAAACTAGCTGACGGTTCAATATATGCATTTTTCGTTAAACCATATTCATCAGCTTCTACACTCATCACTTCACCTATGTGCAAGCCTTTTGGGAATATGCCCCCTAACCCTGACGTAATGACCGTTTGTCCTACTTCAATTTTGGCATCTGCTTCTATTTTCCTTAGCATTAGCGCTCCTTTTTGTTCATCATAACCTTCAATAAAGCCGTATACTTCACTATCTTCAGCATCAACCATAGCTGAAATCCGGTTTGTACGGTCATGATCAGTAAGAAGCTGTACAGTAGATGTAAACTGCGACACATTGTTCACTTTTCCTACTAAACCTTTGGAGGTTATGACTGCCATATCAACTTCAACGCCATGTTGTTCTCCCTTGTTGACACCAATAAACTCGTTCCAACGATCAGGAGAACGATGAATAACTAAGGCAGGCTTTAACTCATGGTCAAAAAGACTTTCATTTATATCTAATGCATCTTTTAAATGACTATTTTGCCGTCTTAGAACATTTACTTCAACGGCAATTTGTGCATAGTCGTCTAAATGTGCTTTTAAGATTCTGTTTTCTTCATACAAGTTTCTCATTTCATTAAGATTCTCAAATAAACCCGCTACGTAATGAGCGGGTTTATTAAATGCGGACTGGACCCAGCCCACTGAGTCTTTCATGAACTGCTCAGGCCATGTTAAACTTCGTCGATCACTCATGGAATAGCCAATTAATGCCACCAACAGAATAATACTAACGAGGAGCACTATTAGTCTTTTATTTGAGAAAAATTGGGGCATTGAACACACCTACTTACTTCCGATTTGAACGTACTGTTATTCCAGCCTTCGAACGGAATAAATGAAGATTTTCTAACGCTCTTCCCGTTCCTAGGGCTACACAATCTAATGGATTTTCCGCTACTAATACAGGCATATGTGTCTCATCACTTAAAACACGATCCAAATTACGTAATGATCCACCACCACCAGTTAAAACAATGCCGCGATCCATAATATCAGCCGCTAATTCAGGTGGTGACTTTTCTAATGTATTTTTCACTGATTCAATAATTGTGTTAACTGTATCAGCAAGCGCCTCGGCAATTTCTGTTGCCGTGATTGTAATTGTTTTCGGTAAACCAGTCACTAAGTCTCGACCACGAATATCCATATCTTCGATTCCATCAGGGGTACCTGCTGAACCAATCTCGAATTTAATTGCTTCTGCTGTGCGCTCACCAATCATTAAATTATAAACTTTCTTAATGTACTGAATAATTGAGTCATCCATTTCATCACCAGCTACGCGAATCGACTGACTTGTCACAATTCCTCCTAGAGAAATAATTGCCACCTCTGTCGTTCCTCCACCAATGTCAACAACCATACTACCAGTCGGCTCCCACACAGGCAGATCAGCACCAATGGCTGCTGCAAACGGCTCTTCAATCGTATATGCTTCTCTTGCTCCGGCTTGTTTTGTTGCATCTTCTACTGCACGCTTTTCAACAGCTGTAATTCCTGAAGGAACACAAACCATTACATTCGGTTTACGCGTAAAAATAGATCTATTTTTCTGAGCTTGTCTAATGAAATATTTCATCATCGTCGCCGTTGTATCAAAGTCAGCAATAACTCCATCTTTCATCGGACGAACCGCAACAATATTGCCTGGCGTACGCCCAATCATATTTTTTGCATCATTACCAACAGCTTCAATTGTCCCTGTATCTGTACGAATCGCTACTACAGAAGGTTCACGGACAATCACACCTTTTCCCTTCACGTATACGAGTGTATTTGCAGTACCTAAATCGATTCCTAAATCCTTTGAAAAACCACCAAACATCTATGTATCTCCCTTCAATGGAAAGCGTAAATCGCTATTTATGTAATTTCATGAGGTATTATTAAATCCATAACCTTTATTATACTAAAAATAAATAAAAAAGGATAGAGATTTGAAAACGAAATGTAAATGTAAATTTACTGACAATTTCTTTGAATTTGCAATTTACAATTTACAATTCTTGTGGGTATTGCTTTGGTGTACCAGTTTTGAGTGTTGAGTGTTGAATTTTGAGTTGTTGATTGTAATGCTTCGAAGCTACAATTTACAATGTACAATTTAGAATGTTTATAAGCAATGCTTCGATGTGCCTAATTCGGATGCCAATTTTTAACTATCAGTTTTGAATTTGAGTGTTGAGTTATTAGAATGTAATGCTTCGAAGCGAATATACAATTCACAATTCAAAATTTAGAATTTTTGTATGTAGCACTTCGAAGCACCTTTTTCAACCAATGTGAGAATAAATGTTAACATTCATCATGCTTAAGCAATTTACAATGGAGAGTATAAACTCAAATTTTGAAGGCTGTACTAAGAAGATGTAAAGAAAACTCCGTAGCTTCCCCCTCACAAATTTTTAATTTTACATTGTAAATTGTAAATTACATCAAACATACCCTTTCTCTTTTAAGCTCACAAATTTTTGATCACCGATAATGATGTGGTCTAAAAGTTCTATTCCTACGACTTTTCCGCTCTCAACAAGGCGTTTTGTCACCTCAATGTCTTCTCTACTTGGCGCCGGGTCTCCACTTGGGTGATTATGAAGACATATGATTGACGCAGCGGAGTAGCGGAAAGCTTCTTTGAATACTTCGCGTGGATGGACGATCGAGGCATTCAAGCTTCCGATAAAAATTGTTTTTTTGTGAATGACATGATTTTTCGTATTTAAATACAAAGAGACGAAATGCTCTTGCGTTAAAAAGCGCATATCTTCCATCACATAATTAGATACATCTTCAGGTGAACGAATGATGATGCGATCTTCCATTTGCAACTTATGAACTCTACTTCCTAGTTCAATAGCCGCAAGAAGCTGTACCGCCTTCGTATCACCAATTCCTTTAATTTTTTTCAACTCTTCAACCGTTGATTCTTTTAAAAGTTTTAAACCATTGAAGTGATGCAATATCCGTTGTGATAACTGCAACACCGATTCTTGCTTCGTTCCTGTCCCTAAAAGAATAGCAATTAACTCTTGATTTGATAAAGTTTTCGACCCTTCTTTTAAAAGGCGTTCCCTCGGCCTTTCACCATGGGGAAAATCACGGATCATTAATGGTTTCACTTGCATACATACTCCTCCCTTTTTTCGGGAGAGCGATTTCAATCGAGTAAAACAAGGAGGTTATTTGCTACTCCCGATTACGAATTAAGTGTTGAAAGTTTTTTAACTCTCTCACTGTCCTCGCTAACGGTAAGCCGACAACATTAAAATAACAACCATCGATTTTATTGACGAATAGTGCACCTAACCCTTGAATTCCATATGATCCCGCCTTATCAAAAGGCTCGCCACTTGCAATATAGCTTTCAATATCACTCTCTTCTAACGGCAAAAATGAAACAACCGTTCTTTCATGAAAACTGAACGTTTTTTCATCGGATATGATCGCTACACCTGTATACACTTCATGATTTTTTCCCGAAAGAAGGCGGAGCATTTCTTTTGCTTCTTCTTCATTATTAGGCTTTCCCAAAATCTCGCCATTTATAGAAACAATTGTATCTGCTCCAATAATAATACAGTCTTCGTGACGCAAAAAAACATCACGTGCTTTTCTTTCTGCAAGTTGTTCAACTACTTGATCTGGAGTTTCGGTTTGGTTAAAAGATTCGTCAACTGAGCTAGTGGAAATAGAAAATTCGAGCTGCGCTTGCTCGAGCAGCTGCTTACGACGAGGTGAGCCAGAGGCTAAAATGAGTTTTTTCACGGAGATTCTCCTTTGCAAAATAGATTTTTTTAATAGCTCGTCACTCGGCACACTTTACTATCCAGGCAACGATTTTTCACTCGCAATGCGAAGAACTATTTGTACAAAGGAAACTACTTTTAGAATACCAAATTGTACAAATATTTCAATTACTTTTATGTAAATTTTTCGACTCAATTTTCTAATTTTCAACGTCAAAAAAGGTTGAAAGGGTAAGAAAAACTTAGAACTGAACACCCTAAGCTTTTCTTACGTTTTTCTATTTAAATAATAAATCGGCTCCAGCAATACCAGGCGCTGTCATTTCATTTGCATCTAAAATTACGTTTAACTCTTCTTCAGATAAAATTCCTTTTTCAATACAAATTTCTCGTACTGGGCGGTTCGTTTGAATCGCTTCTTTAGCAACACGTGCTGCTACTTCATAGCCAACGTGAGGGTTGATCGCTGTAATAATTCCAACACTTTGCTCCACCATTTCACGACAATGCTCAATATTTGCGGTAATGCCATCAATCGCATATTCACGGAACACTTTCATGCCGTTTTGAAGGATAGAAAGGGACTGCAGTAAGTTGAAAACTAAAAC
>SKOL01000398.1 GCA_007120055.1 Anaerobacillus sp. | reverse complement strand
TAATATATTAAACCACTCAATCTGTTCCGTGCGAATCGCTTCATTAACTGCAAGATCAATCGCACTTCCCCAGTCACGATGCTTTTCGAAAAAATGACGCGCAACCTCAGTCATATGTGGATAATCTGGATTTTTGGAAATAGCTTTTTTTATGATAGCAGCTGCCATGTCAAGTTCCTCTTGTTCAGTGTAAATTGAAAATAATTGTAAAGCCACTTCGGAATTTAACGCCAAACTCTCCGTTTTCACCGATTTATAAAATTCAACGGATTTTGATAATAATCCTAATTCATAATGGGCATCAGCCATATTTTTTCTTGCCCACGGCTCTAAATCATTATGTATCTTTGCCCACTTGAAAATTGCTGTTTCATAGTCTTTGTGATGATAATACATTTCCCCTTGCGAAAAACGAATCCTCGAAAGATCAGAATGTTCGTTGTCTTTTTCTTCCATGTACATGTGTCCAAGCACTTGAAGAGGTTGTTCATTCTGTTGATCTATGATGAGACTCTCATAAAACTTTTTTTGAATTAGTTGATTTTCTAATGTCACGTTGTTACCTCCAAGTATGAATTTTTAGTCGGATGAGCCTGTCACTCACTGCTAACTTCATAAAAAAAACTCCCTCATCATCTATACGAGGAAGTTTCCATTTTTAGGGTGGAGTATGGTGCCTGGCACTTAACTTATTAACTTATTTAAATCATCTTTAATCGAGTTTACTAATGTATGTTCTGCTCCGAAAACTCGTTCCCTAACTGCGATAGCTTTTTTATACCAAGAAGCAGCTAATTCTTTTTTCCCCATCTTTGCGTACAATTGACCAAAGTTACTATAAATAGTAGCGTGGTTCATATTATCTGGACCAAATTCCTGATCCATAACTTTAATGGCTGCCTCGAAATGAGGAATTGCTTCCTCTAGACGTTTTGTATCACGATAGAGTATACCGAAATCCAAACTGAGGCGGGCCACCTCCACATGACTAGGTGGATACACCCTTACCTTCATAGAAATGAGTTCGTTAAAAATTTCTTCTGCTTTTTCATAATTACCTAGCAAATAGTAGGCATTACCAATGCTATGGTACGTGTTCACATACCGACGCGTGTTTTCCCCTACTGTCACTCGAATCATTTCCAACGCTCTCTCTAAATAAGGTAATCCTTCTTCTGGTAAATTCTTTCTCAGCTTAACACAACCGATATTATTGATAGAAGCGGAAGTGAGATAGTGAGGTTCACCTAGGTATTTCTTTCTTATTACATACCCTTTTCGGTAATGTTCCTCACAGAGGTCATATTCCCCGATGAAGGTATAATAGATGGCCATGGAATTATATGTAACAGCCATTTCTAGCTCTTCGCCGTCTGTATTCCTTTGAATCCCCAGTGCTTTTTGGTAAAAATTCAATGCTTTCTCCATATCATTCTCGTAGCGATAGGAACATTCTGCGAGAAGAACATAAATTTGCGCAACTTTTGGATGGTTATCCCCTAAACAAGCTTTTGTTAAAGACAAAGCTTTCTCTATAATTGGCTTCCCATCCTTGTATTTTCGTCCTGCACACATCACCTTGGCAAGAGTTATCACTGGCCTATAGATTGTGGTAGGGTCACTATTTTTAGATTCTATAAAACTAATAATATCTTCGTAAATAGGTGTTATGAAAGTATATTTACTAGTTTTAATATAAGGTTCCGTTACTTTCTCAAGCCATTCGACAAGTTCATCTTCATTTAACACTTGTTTCGCATGGTAAACAGACTCTGTCAGAAACATTTTTTCTTCTTGATCAAATTGCTTAATAATCACATCTTCAGTAATCTTTTCACTGTAATATTTATATACAAAAGTGTGAACTTCACGAAGAAGAGCAGATGATTGACATTCCTGAAGGCTATTCCGCATTAATTGATGAATATACCAAATATCAGGATGCTCTGTTTCATTCATAAAGGAAAAACGGCACAGCTCATCAAACGACGTTATTGGGTATCCTGTTTGAAAATCCCTCACTAATTTTTTAAATAAAGGAAAACTAAAATAACGAGGGACTGACAAGATCTTTAAAGTTTCAATTTCATGATGATCTAAGTATTTCATGAAACGGCTGAATACTCCTTTCGTCGTTTCAGAAAAATCTTTCTTCACAGGATTCCTCATATATTTCTTTCTGATTTTCTCATAAGTGTCTACAGCTAAATCTAAATAATATGGTAAACCGTCGCTCGTTTGGATAATAATTTCTTGTACCTCTGCATTGAAAATGTCACAAGAGGAAAGAAAACTTTTAGAGTCAATAGCGGAGAGCTTTCCTACTAAGTGTTGTTCCACAATAGGCGTCCAATCCTCATCCTTTTCGAACCATCGGAGCTTTTCGCGACCACAAATGATCCAGAGCACCTCTGGCAAATGACTAACAAGTTCGGTTACCCAGTCATCTTCTGTTAAATAGTTGGCTTCTGTTCTATTGTTTTCCCATAAAGCTTCATACGTATCAAAAAAAATGACAGGAAGAGCAAATTCTTCTTCATCTAAATGTTTCTTCAAGTCATTGGCAAAATACATAGGTAATCTCTCAATAATTTCGTTAGGTTCATAATTTTCAAGATTAAATAGTTCATGTTTGATTCCTTGTAAATACCGAACAATACTATCCTTCCCCTTCAATACTGATTTAAACAACTTAGGAACAATTCCAATGATCGGAACCTCTCCTACAACAGATATCATATCAGTAATTATATGACTCTCCTCAAGAAGTGGAAATGTTTGTTTATTCATTACCTTATCAGGGTGGACCTTCTTCCAATAAATAGAATATGCTATATCAAACATCGGAAATTCAATAGAATACTTTTTACTTAACTGCTTTCTCAACAAATAAAGGGAAGTTTCAGGAGCGCGATAATTAGCAATCTCAAAGTCGATCACGGTCCAAATAGAATGGTCATACCCTAAGTCTAATATTTGTCCTAACTTCTTTCTTAAACTAGACTTCCCTACCCCACCTACGCCATAAAAAACGCAAACCTGCAGCTCCTCCTTGTCACGTTCCGCTAACAAACGAATGAAGGTATCCACAAATTCCTCCCTATCCGTAAACTGCCTGCTGGCAGGACTCTTAAACGTATTTAAACTATGCTTGGATTTCACCATAATCCTTACTCCCCCTATCAACATCAAAAGTCTAAGTGTTCCATAGAAATACCTAAAGGCCCTTGGAATTCCCCCGAAAAATATTTAAGATGATATTTACTAAAATTACTAATTCAAACACTATATAATAATATTCACCAAAGTTGTTTGAAAAGCCTCCAAAATAAGCATAAAGATCATGCATACTATGATAAAATAACAATTAAAATATATACACAAGGTGTGATCATCCAATTGAGTTTAGTGGAGAAATTGTATTCACTGATTATATTTTTTGCCGTCATTATCGGGCTAAGTATAGGGCAATTTGACACAATAAGAAATAATGCAGAAACTTATATCGTACCGCTTTTAGTCGTTATGCTTTATATTACTTTCCTACAAATCCCTATGGAAGGAATAACGAACGCTTTTAAAAACATAAGATTTACCTTTACGACCGTCACCATGAACTTTTTATGGACGCCTATTTTAGCGTGGGTTTTAGCATCACTATTTTTAGCTAATCACCCCGCTTTGTATATTGGATTTATTATGTTGATGGTGACCCCTTGTACGGATTGGTACTTAATTTTTACAGGAATGGCCAAAGGAAATGTTGCATTGTCTTCAGCAATCTTGCCTTTAAATCTACTATTACAAGTGGTGTTGCTACCTGTTTATCTTTTAACCTTTGCAGGGACCACCGGTGTTATTGAATTATCCTTTTTGGCAAAAAGTATCGTGATTGTTTTATTGATCCCATTCGTTTTCGCTTTCTTAACAAAAATGGTTTTGAAGAACAAACCGCAACTTATTGAAAAGTTATTATCGAATTTAAGTGTGTTACCGATTATTTTTCTAAGCCTTGCAATAGTTGCGATGTTTGCGTCCCAAGGGCAATTATTACTTAATCACTTAGATTTAATGTGGAAAATAACGATACCGATCCTGTTGTTTTTCATAATAAATTTTATCATTGGTCAAAAAGTTGGACAGTTAATGAATTTCAAACAAGCTGAGAAAGTTAGTTTAAGTTTAACAACGTTAGCTAGAAATTCTCCCATTGCTTTAGCGATTGCGATGACCGCATTTCCCGACCAACCGTTAATTGCGTTAACTTTAGTTATCGGACCGTTGTTAGAATTACCGATTCTTGCGATGATCACTCAACTTTTATTGTTTATTTCCAAGAAGGTGCTACCTTTACGATAGCGCCTTTTAACTATAAATTTCGCAAAAAAACAATACCCTAAAAATTTAGAGTATTGTTTCATAGTTTATGCTTCTACAACGTTGCGCAGTCCATTATTTAGAAGCCCTTCCCAGCCCATGTCCATCGTATTTCTAATTTGTAAGTTTGTCATATCCGGGCCTGGACCTGGAATTTTCTCATCTGGCGCTCCCCAACCGGAGTGAACTAACGTAACTTCTGTTTTGCCGTCACCTAAATCTTTTAATTCAAAGGAAACGACCCAACCTGCTTCTCCCCACGTAAGTACAACTTCATTCGGTTCTTCGATTTTTACAACTTTACATGCAGTTGGTCCAAAAGGGGATTGAATCGTAAATTCATGCCCCTCTGTTGGTTGAAAATCATTTTCCATAAACCAAGAACGAATGCCTTCAGGCGTAGCAACAGCATTCCAAACTTGATGTATATTCGCATTTAAGGTAATCTCTTTTCGAATTTCTGGTGTTCCCATTTAATACACTCCTAAAATTTTTTATATGTATGAGAGTGAATTTCATAATAACCATCAACTAGCCACAGCAATCTTTCATGTAACTGAGTGAATTTCATAATTACCAAAAATGAGCCACATTAAACAATATCTAGTTCGCGAATGATTTGACGCAACTATATATTGATCGTAGTGGCGAAAATAACGAATTATGAAATTCATTGAACTTTGTACAATTAAACCCAATTACAGGTAGCATCTCCGTCGCATTAAAAAAGCATTATGAAATTCTCTAACTAAAAATACTTTACGTATTTTTAGCTAAATTGTCAAAAGAATGCAGTTGGTTTCCAAAAAAAGTCTGAATTTCTACACCGACCTGGGTTGGATTATTGGTTGTTCGGGATCATCAGTTAGCGCATCAGGTATCTCTATTTCCATATTTCTTACTCTAGGATGAAGATAAATTAACATAGTTACCACTACAAATAACGAACCAATAAGTATAAATAATAATCCGATCCCACGACCATCCCCTGATCCGATTAATTGACCGATACTATTAGCTAGTATTCCATTTTCAGCCATTAGCGGGTTAAATACTTTGTCAACTAGTGGTCCAGCAATAATAATTGCAAGCGGATATAACGAAATACTAAACATCCTTCGAAGTGTAAAGACTCTCCCTTGGATGCTAGGCTCAACTTTACTTTGCCAAACAGCCTGGCTACAGGAATTGACCAATGGTATTAAGAATAAAAATAAGCTAAAACATACTGTAATAAACACAATTGACGTCGTAAAGCCAGCAAGAGATATCAATATTCCTGCCATTCCACAACCGTAGAAAATTCCCTTAATGCGTTGTTTCGGACCTCCCCAAACGCTTACAAAAATTCCCCCTAACAACATCCCAAATCCTGATATCGACAATACGATCCCGAGAACTTGTTCTGAAGATAAGGTGATGATTAAAGGCTGAAGTAACACATTAACAAAACCTAGCAGTAAGTTAATACTCGCTGAAAAGATTAATAACCACTTAAAACCAGGTCGATTCATAATATAGTCCCAACCTTCTTTTGCTTCTACAAGGAACTGTTGGATATTTAATTTCGTTGTTGCCTTCACTTCCAATTCAGGAATTTTCGCGAAAAATAAAGTTGTCACCGCAATAAGAAAAGCGAATAAATCAATGAAAATGACAGCATGTAATCCATGTAAATGAAGGAGAAGTCCTGCGACAGTTGGCGCAATGATTATTGACGCTGATTCGCCTACTTGGATCATTCCATTTGCTCTACCTAACTGTTGCTTCGGTACTAATAAGGAAATCACCGATTGATAGGTCGGCATTAGGAATGTGTTAAAAGTCGACGCTAACGCTGAAGTTAAGTAAATATGCCAAATCTCCAGACTATTTGTTAAAACTAAAACGAGAATTATACTTGTTGAAAAAGCAGCAACAAAGTTACTCATCATCATTAATTTTTTTCTAGAAAAACGATCGATAATAACTCCAGCAAAAGGAGAGATAATCACGGTAGGAAGAACGACGGATAGAATGATCATCGAAAATTGTGTAACAGACCCGGTTTCCGTCAACACCCAAAACCCTAATGCAAAAGAAGTTAAACTCGTCCCGATGACCGAAATGAATTGCCCTGCCCATATTAAAAGGAATGTTCTAAAACTTTTATCGTGCATTTTTAGTACCTGCTTTCAATTTATTATTTGTCACAAAAAAAACAACCGATTTGTTACCTTTATGATAGCTTTTTAGCAAATGCAACAAAACGTGCTAAAGCTTGATTTATATTCCGCCTCTAGACTGAAATTTGAATAATGGGAATAATGGTGCCTGGCACCTAACTTATTAACTTATTTATTTCCCATATAATTTTAATAGATACTTACTAGATTTCCTAAGCCAGCAACAGAACAAAATAAAGTGACAACCCCCGTCACATAAGGTATCATTTACTTCAGCGACAATTTGAAGGAGTAAAAACACCATGAAAAAATTCAACAAGGTTTATGTGGAAATCACAAGTAGTTGTAATCTCGCTTGTTACTTTTGTCCACCGACAGAACGGGCAAAGCAGTTTATTGAAGTGGAACAGTTTAAACACGTGTTAGATCAAATCAAACCACACACGGACTATATTTATTTGCACGTAAAAGGTGAGCCACTTCTTCATCCGAAAATCGATGAACTATTAGACATTAGCGCCGAAAAAGGGTTTAAAGTGAATATTACGACAAACGGAACACTCCTTAAAAAAGCAAAAAATAAAATCTTTATGAAGGAAGCTATACGTCAAATGAACTTTTCATTGCATAGCTTTGATGGTCACCCTCATTCAACAGATCGTCTACAATACATTACAACTATTCTATCGTTTGCAAAAGAAGCCGTCGCCAAAAGTAAAATGATCGTATCGTTACGACTATGGAACTTAGATCAAAACAATGCGACGAACGTTGAGAAAAAGCGAAATCGTGAGGCACTTGAAATTATTGAAAAAGAATTTGGGCTAGATTATCAAATTGAAGAAAAAGTGGTTCCTGGTAGTGGTGTAAAAATAGCGGAACGAATTTATTTAAACCAAGACCATGAATTTAAATGGCCTGCTCTCAACGAGCAAGAGGATGAAGGGCACGGATTTTGTCACGCGTTAAGAAATCAAGCAGCCATCCTCACTAACGGCACCGTCGTCCCTTGTTGTCTTGACGGAGAAGGTGTCATCAATTTAGGCAATGTGTACGAAACGCACTTTTCCGAAATTATCGAAAATAAACGCGCAAACGAGCTATACGACGGATTTTCACGAAGACAAGCTGTCGAAGAATTATGTAGAAAATGTGGGTATCGGAAACGCTTTGGGTAAAAACCGCTTTCTGTTTAAAATTAAATTGAAACTGCTGTCACATAGGTGTTACCAAGAAAAAGCACTAAACATGGGGCTATCCTATAAATGTCTGACACCATGATGAGGGTGGGCCAAAAGTGTCTGACACAACAAGTAAATTACTTTATATAGACAAAAAGGCTTTAATGTATGTCTATATGTACGTGTGAAACAGTGTCTGACATTTGTTTTGACCCACCCTCAATTTTTGGTACCTAATGGTTTCTGACACTTTCTTTTGGAACAACCCCTCTTAGTGCCTAAACTAATACACCCCATCCTTATATTCTTCCTCAACCACCTGTAATCCGAGTGTGAAATGATCAAACAGAATTTCCTTTACCAAAGTCACTGTTTCTTCTTTACAATGAATAACAAGGACAACTTCTCCACCCTCACCTTTTTTCTTTTTAAATTTAAATTGTTTTTTGCGGATGAGTAAATCAAACAAAAAACCTACACCCCAGCCCAAAAAAAGACCAATTAATCCCCAAGTAACCGGTCCACCTTTTAGGACAAATCCATAGATCACTCCAAATAATGAAAATACCGTTCCAAAAGCGAACGTCACATCTAATAGGGAAAAGCCAGATCCACGTATAATCTCGCTATTTTTCTTTGGTTTCTTCTTTTCGGTGAGAGGCACTGTAAATATATTCGCTTTACTTATTCCGTGTTTTTCAAGTTCCTTAATCGCCATTTCTAAATAAACCGTATGATCAAACGATGCTACAACGTTCATTTCTCCACTTCTTTCTGAAAATAGACTCGTTTTTTCTTTAAAAGATTGATCTTGATATTCATTCATTAAAAAATGACTTTGTTGTTTAGCCATTAGTTTATTATAGCTATCACAATGTAAAAAGGCGTCGTAAGGAGCAAAACAGTACATCGATGGTAAAAATATAATCCATTGCGGATTGATAATATTTGTAGCTAAATCAAAATCGCCTAAAAAAGTATAGTGGATAGCGGGTAAAGTATTTGAAAAATATAACGCAACCATAAACCAAACGAGAATATAAAAGCCTGACGGCAACCTATTAACATAGAGGTGACCTAAACCAGGCGTAATTAACGACCAAAAAATCGCTAACCAAGGCTTACGCTTATCTAGATAATTATTTTCAATCGACGAAAAGGAAATTGGTTTAATGTCAGAAAATGACCATGACATATCTGCTAAAATTGCGTATTTATTTAAATCTATCGCTACTCTTCTACTATCCCAAATACTATACAAATACACAGGGACGTATAGGAGAATCCATCTAAGATCTAATACTTGAATAGCTTCATCAAATTTCCCTAAAAACGTATACATAATGGCGGTATTTAATTTTGAATTTACATTTACGGTAAACTCCCAAACGATTAATAAAAAACCTTTTATATATTTACATAGCATCACATGTCCATAACCAGGGATTGCTGCCGCCCACCACATGACAACCGTCGGATTTCGCAGTTGCGCAATATTTGTATTATACGGTGAGGTAACCCCTTTCTTATATCGGACATTACTTATATTTATATTATTAGTTGCCATATTAACTCCACATCATCAATTTTCTTTTAGAGTTTGTAAATAAATGCTAATTATACGTTTGGCATGGAGTTTGTCTCACTCAAAGAACTCGTATTACAGCTTTCTGTACGATTAATTACTTAAAACAAAAAGAAAGAACAGCTATAATACTGTTCTTAACAAGGTCTATAATTGATGCACTTAGGCTGTTAGCGCTTAATCTCTTTTGCCCACTTTTCAAGCTTATCAGCAATTCTCCAGTTGACTCGCTTTTCTAATGATTTTAAAGAATGTACCGCCGATTTAAGGGCCTCATTCACACTTTGTACATCGACGAGTTTCGTCTCATACTCAATTACAAAATTTTCACCATCTTGATTAATATAGTCGATTAACTGAAATTCTCCCTTACTCTGTATTTCTTCAAGTAAACATTGGATAAAACATTGCATCGACACAACCTCATGTGACCAATACTTTTTGTTCAAAATGCTCTCTATGTTGGCGATCATCCCGTCTTCTGCACGAATTAAATGAAGGTCAGGAAATGAAGGGATGATATATTGTTCATCTTCTTTGTCAATCGGTTGAATTCTTTCATTCATTGGTAATTGTTCAATGGATAATTTTTTCAGTTCAAAAATCGGCACGTGAAATCCACCATTCCAATCATATTGCTTACCGTTTACAATCCAAGATTCTATTTCTCCAAAGTGATCAAAAATTAAATCGTCATCCATTTTTTATCACTCCCCCTAAAAAATCATTGTTCTATCTTAAGTGAATTTCATAATTACAAAATTGAACCATTATAATTGATATTTAGTTGCGAGTGATTTTACGCATTTACATATAAATACTTAATGGCAAAAATATTGAATTATGAAATTCATTATCTCATAAATGTTGCAACTGCTATCCGATTGCAAGCGATAATTGTATCCTATTATATTAATTGACTACGGTTGATAGAACAAATTGCGGTTATTTAAGAAAAAATAACTAAGTTCAACGAAATCATTACCATCATCCCATCTAGAAAATTAATATACGAGAAACCCTAACACACTAACACTCCTTCTTTTTACTTATGTTACTATAATAATATACATAATTCTTAAGGGAGAGGATGCACAATGAAATTAACGAAACTTCGCGAAAAATTAAAAGCCGAAAATCTGGACGGTATTTTAATCACAAACCCTTATAATCGAAGATACATGTCTGATTTTACAGGAACCGCTGGCGTACTGCTTATTTCTTTATCAGAAGCAAAATTAATCGTTGATGGTCGCTATATTGAGCAAGCTCACGCGCAAGCACAACCATTCGAAATCGTCGAGCACCATAAAAACCTTTTAGAAGTCATCGCACAGCAAGTAAAAAATATGAGTATTACGACGCTAGGGTATGAAGCTGATCATACAAGTGTTACTCAATTTAACCGCTATCGTGATAAACTCGATGTAAAATTACAGAATACTGCAAATTTAGTAGAAGCTCTAAGAATTATTAAAACTGAAGAAGAATTAGTGCAAATGCGAGAAGCGGCCAAAATTGCAGAAAAAGCGTTTCAACACATTTTAGGCGTGATTAAGCCTGGAGTAACTGAACGAGAAATAAGTGCAGAATTAATTTTTAAATTGCAAAAGCTTGGTGCTAGTGGTTCTTCTAATGATCCAATTGTCGCTTCCGGGTGGAGGTCAGCTCTTCCCCACGGACGAGCTACCGATAAAGTGATTGAAAATGGTGATATGCTGACATTAGACTACGGAGCCGTTTACAACGGATATCTTTCTGATATGACACGCACTGTCGCGATTGGTGAACCACCTTCAGAGCTAAAAAAAATATACGAAGTCGTCTTCGAAACTCTCGAATATTCCAAAGAAAAAGCAAGACCGGGCTTATCAGTGAAAGAATTTGACCAACTTGCTAGAGATTATATTGAAAAGCACGGCTACGGTAAGTACTTCATCCACGGCATCGGTCACGGACTTGGTTTAGAGCTTCACGAAGCACCGACTGTCGCAGCAAACGAACGTCTAGAAGAAAATATGGTGTTCACCGTTGAGCCAGGCATTTACATTTCCGGCTTAGGAGGCGTCCGTCTCGAAGACGATGTCGTCATTAAAAAAGATGGCGTCGAAATACTGACACCATCAAGCAAAGAACTGATTATTTTATAGGGGGTGACTGTGGTCACGCCCCGTATCCTCAATTTGGCATTGAAATGTTTCGCACAACTCTCGCACCCGTTAATTCAAGATGGATATTGTACAGTATTGGGGAAACTGCGTAATAATTGGCTTCCTTATATCGGTCGGATATGCGAGTAGGTCTTGCATTACCCTTTGGTGAGTGTGACGCTTCGGTCGGGCGCGCGCGAAGATCACGCGTGACCTTTTGACGGGTGTCGTGCTTAGTTCGGGCACTTATACCGGGGTGAAGTAACCGAATTTGAATGAAACATTCGTTTTGATACGTACGTTTTACAGATACTGTAAATCCGGTGCATTAATCTTTGTTTTGATGCGTGGATTTTACAGATGCTGTAATATCTGTGCGTCAATCGGCGTTTTGATGCGTGGATTTTACAAATACTGTAATATCTCTGCACCAATCAGCGTTTTGACGTGCGCATTTTACAGATACTGTAATATCTGTGCGTCAATCGGCGTTTTGATACATACATTTTACAGATACTGTAAAACTTGTGCGTTAATCGGCGTTTTGATGCGTGGATTTTACAGATACTGCAATATGCGGTGCATCAAATGGTGTTTTATTACGCAATCCCCCCATACTGTTCACCTTGTTATACTCTACTGCTACGTTACTTTAAGTGATTTTTTTTACGAAATCCTTATTTACCTAACTGAATTCTAACTGTCCTCACAGCCATATTTAGTCACCAGCCTAGGCTACGGCTATTGTAACAAAGTAAACTCATACCCCTTTTCCCTAACTTGGTCAATCAGTGTAGGTAAAATAGTCACTGTCTGCTCTAATTCATGCAACAAAATAATAGAACCATCTGAAATATGATTAACAACATTGCAGACAATTTTTTCTGGAGTATCTTTATTCAACCAATCATAAGAGGATATATCCCACATAATCGGTATAAGACCGAGTTCATGTAAGATCGTCATCGTATCTTCGTTATATCGACCGAACGGCGGCCTGAAATAGCGGACCTTTTGTTTTGTGACGGCTTCTAAATGATCCACACTTTTAAAGATTTGCTGATGTTGCTCGCTGTAATTTAAGTTTACTAGATTTTTATGGTTTATGGAATGTGCGCCGAGTTCGTGTCCCTCTTCTAAAACTCTTCGCCAAGGTCTTGCATGATATAATAGTTTTGATTGCCAAAAAAAGATCGCTGGAACATTTTTCTCCCTTAAAATATCTAATATCGCCTCAAGGTTTCGGCTCGGCCCATCATCAAAGGTTAAAATGACTTTTTTTTCAGTCGCTTTTAATTCGTTCGCATTTTTAATCCACCTATCGTCTTTAAGATCGTACACGACCTCATCATTTACTACTCATGGGTTTCGTTTTGGCATAAAGTTTCACCTCATCATTGAAAATTTAACTCGAAATTGAAAGTTTTGTCTGCTGATTTCACCACACTAATAAATATGCCTAAAATAACAAAACTTTGTCTCCATCCGAAAGTTAATACTAAATAAGTAATTAGCGGAGAAAAAATCATCGGTCCGAGTGGAAACCCTGACATCGTAATACCGATCGCTAAGCCACTTTTTTTCAATTAAAATGTCACTACTTTATCTGCCAAATCTACTAAATCAACACAATCATTCATCGTCGAAATCGGACAAACGGTTTCGTCTTCAAGTTTTCTAGATTGAATACAAGTACCACAAGCAAGTAAAACTCCTTCTGCATCAAGGTATTTCTTCATATCTTTTGGTGTTGTATACTTTTCATCTTTAATTTGTTCGCACTCAACCGCTTCTCCCATTAAAAATACCTTTACGTCATGACCTCTCGTTAAGCAAGCGTTGGCAAAACGAAAAGCATTCCACGATTTTTCAGCTTCTTTCGTTTCAATTATAAAACCAAGTTTCACTCCCCCTAAATACTTGATATCTTCATTGTAAAAGAGAGTTTGTAATAAAGGAAATGCATAATAATTATCATTGTAATGCATATCACGCATAAGAGATTACGTCACAAAAGTAAGAGCTTATATAACGAAATATATTTGCATTGTAAAAAGGATTGTCACAAAAAGTGCTAAGATACTATTGGGACAACTCTTTCATAGGTTCTTGATCATCAAAATTCTTTTTAATTGAAACCTTACTCTATTAACATTGAACTTTGTCACTCTTCCCCTGCAATTCGTCGCATTGCACACGTCATTTTTTAAGTATTTAAAATTCCCTAACCTCGTAATATTTGCTAAACTAACTATAAGTTATACGAAATATTATGCCCTTATGTTTTAACAAAATTTAATCATGAACAGGCGGAATCTTTATGTTAGGTCTACAAGAATTATTATTAAATTTTCTTTTTTTGATTATTTTTTTACTTTTTACACCAATCATTTTAGAATTAAATTTTAAAAAGTTTTCTATGAAACAGAAAAGGTGGATCTATACGATCTCATCATCATTAGCAATTATTAGTTGTATGTCCTTCCCAATAACAGTTATGGATGGTTATATTTTTGATTTACGGCTAGTCGCGCTCACAATTGGTGGATTATATGGAGGTATTCAATCCATCGTTGTATTAGGTGGAGTAACAGTCCTAGCGCGTTTTGTTATTGGTGGTATTGGGGCTCCAGCTACATTAATCGTCGTAATACTATCTATTGTTTTATTAATTACAATGTACAACACCTATAATAAATCTAGCCGATCTAAAAAAGTAATAATCGGAACTACTCTTTCAGTATCAGCTGCTGCTATTGCTTTATTAAACTCAACTTTTATTTTTAATGCAGATCTAAGTGGGTGGTTTATTTTTATATACATATTGATTACACTATTTTCTACAGCTTTATTAATTTTTCTTTACGAAGTTTTTAATGAAAGCATATTGATTAATAAGCGTGTGTTGAAAGCGGAGAAAATGGAAGTAGTTAGTCATCTTGCTTCTTCTGTTTCACATGAAGTTAGAAATCCATTAACTGTAGTAAGAGGTTTTTTGCAATTAATGATTCAAACTGATTTACCTAAAAACCAAAGAGATGATTATTTAAAGATGTCTATTGATGAAATTGATCGGGCTAATGAAATAATAAAAGATTATTTAACTTTTGCAAAACCTTCGCCTGAAAATGAAAAAACCCTGAGTATAAAAGAAGAACTACAGCGTGTCATTAATCTAATTTCACCATTTGCTAATATGAATGGTGTTGAAATTGAAACAGAAATAAACGATTATTATATCAAGGGAGAGGAACAAATTTTCCAGCAATGTTTATTAAATATCACAAAAAACTGTATTGAAGCGATGCCTAACTCTGGGAAGCTTACAATACAAACAAAAAGAGATAATAGTAATCTTATATTAATGATTTCCGATAATGGTAAAGGAATGACCAAAGAACAAATTTCACGTTTAGGAGAACCTTATTTTACAACAAAGGGACGAGAAGGAACCGGCCTCGGGATGATGGTAGCCATGAATATCATTGTATCAATGAATGGAGACCTAAGTGTCGAGAGTGAAATAAATAATGGAACAAATTTTTATATCCGCTTACCTTTGGATGAAAAAAATAAGGTCAATCCTTGAGTGAATTTCATAATCATATCAAACCGTATGTAGTTGCGAGCGATTTAACGCATCTACATACGGTTACTTAATGGCGAAAATATTGAATGATGAGATTCATTAATTTACTTAAAAATTTCCTATGGTGGCCAAATACTTTTTGGTCACCACTTTTCTTGATTGAATGAAACTCCTAACTACTCAAAACTTTTCCCGAACGATAACAACCTATTTTCTCCCATAACCCCTCTCTTTTATTAAAACTACCATGCTTTCAGTATCTCAATGGAAAGTTCACCCATAATTACTGTTCATCAAAAAATTCTGCATTTCTCTCGGCTTCCGAAATATTTTTATTGACAGTTACCGTTATGTGCGATAAATTAATATTATTTACTTTAGCACTTAAAAGCGTTTAAGCATTTTAGCGTTTAGGTAAGAAAAGGTGTGAGATATTGCAAAATTGCTAAAGCTTAAGCAGCGGTATGCGAGGTTTTCAGATGGTATAGATAGAAAGTTTTATACTTCTAGTATTAAAAGGACATGTTTCTTTAAATTAAAGTCATTATGATAGAGAAGGCAGGTTATTTACATGGATCAACAACAAGAAAATAAAATTTCTATTAAAGGGTGGGAAGCAGTCGTTGTAATGCTTTCTATCGTCACGATTATAGGGGTCTCGCTTGTCAGCTTTAACGCTGAACCTCATATCCCTATTTTTCTAGTATTACTATTATTAATCGGATATGGCAAATTAAAAAAACAAGAATGGTCTACTATTGAAGCCGGAATAGTTAAAGGGGTAAAGTCAGGTATCATTCCTATTATTATCTTTTTATTAATTGGTATTTTAATAGCGGTTTGGATGAAATCAGGAACGATCCCAACTTTAATTGTTTATGGGTCGCAAATCATTTCTTTAGAGTATTTCTTAGTTAGTGTGTTTATTTTTACAGCTATTGTCGGTATTTCTATCGGAAGTGCTTTTACGACAGCATCAACAATTGGGATTGCGTTTATGGCGATCGGTGCTGCCCTAGATTACAATTTAGCGATGGTCGCTGGCGCTATTATATCTGGAGCATTTTTCGGAGATAAAATGAGCCCTTTATCAGATACAACGAACTTAGCGTCATCCGTGTGTAAAATTGATCTATTTGAACATATTCGTCATATGTTATGGACGACAATACCGGCATTCGCCATCTCTGCTATTCTTTTCTTTATCATCGGTTCAGGTACTGGCGAAGCGAATACGCAAAATGTTCAAGCGTGGGTAACTGCTTTAACGGAAAGCTCCTTCGTTCACCCAATAGCATTAGCTCCTATGGTTGTTATTTTATTTTTAGCTGTTAGGAAGACATCTGCTATTCCAACAATGATCATTGGTATCTTAACTGGGATCGCAGTTTATATTGTGATGCAGCCAGGTCAGTTTAACATTGCCGAGTGGATGACCTTAATGCAACACGGTTCAGATGTAGCTACTGGGAATGCTCAAGTTGATAGAATATTAGGTCGTGGTGGTATTCAAAGTAAGATGTGGGCAGTTTCACTACTATTATTAGCTTTAAGTATGGGGGGAGTACTCTCAGAACTAAAAATTATTGATAAACTGATGTCGGCCATCCGAGCGATCGTTGAAACGAGAGGAAAAGTTGT
Source organism: Anaerobacillus sp. (assembly GCA_007120055.1). The sequence continues at coordinate 3,991 of SKOL01000398.1, read as the reverse complement.
CCTATCAACAGTACTATCTGCTATAGGAATTAACGTTAGTATTGGAGAGCAATATATGTCATTAGTCATCACTGGAGAAGCTTATGAAAAACGCTACCGAGAAATGGGATTAAGAGGAAAACATCTTTCAAAAGCGTTAGAGTCAGGTGGAACGGTGATTAACCCACTAATCCCCTACGGTATCAGTGGCGTATTCATGGCAAGTGTTTTAGAAGTCCCTGTTTTAGCTTATTTACCATTTGCCTTCTTCTGCTTACTATGCCCAATTATTACCATCATTTACGGCTTTACGGGAATATCGATGAAAAAAGACGATTCATCACCGATACCATTACAAACAGCGACACAAAACCAGTCAGCAAGTTAAAAAATTAAAAATTTATCGCATTAAAAATGAGTGTGTCCCAAAAATGTCTGACACTTTTTTTGGACACACTCTTCCTTTTATGATAAATGTGTAGACTCGTTGTTTTCTAGCCATGAAGTTATTCCGAAAGATATTATTGAAACTACATATTTTTAAAAGGTGGCTCAACGTTTTTTTCTATTTTTTCGATCTTCTTACCTAAGAGCTTATATTTAATTTGATCTTCATAAACTAACTGCTGATCAACATAAACTTTACAACGCAAGCTCATAACCCCGCCAAGCTTTACTTCAAGAGGGTACGACTGGCCGTTTACTTCAATGTTGCCACGAAGTGTATGATACACCTTGAGCCATGATACCCAGCTACTTCTTTTACTTTCGTCGACAAGCGTGCCATTGATAAACAGTTTTTCTTCATTGTAATGATTAACGATTTTGATGTGACCACCTTTAAATTTGAGGTTCCAAGTATGTTGAAGTTGTTCTAATTCTGAATTAACATCATCCTCTTCGCCACTGTTTTGATCAGTTGTTCCTTTCTTCTTAAAAAAATGACCGACATAATCAACTGCGAAAATAATGATAAAAACCGTAATCAGCATTACTGCAGTATTATCGAAAATCGTTCCTTCCGTTAGATGACCAAAATTATAGCCGATGAAGTAAAAGATTCCGAAAAATAAGGTGAAATTTAAAATAGCTTTCTTCATAGAATATTCCCTCCTAATTATATCTTTGTTAAGACTTTTATCCTTTTTAGTTCGCTTCATTGATCGTGATCAGAACTACATCATTTTCAGAAACGAATATTGTTCGAATACACTCTCTTAATCTACTACAAATATTTAACCATACGATAGTATTCCGTTTTATAGCCTAACTTTTCGTTCAATTGAATCATATTTTCATTAGAGTTACTTACTGTTGTGTGGATTTTTTCAGCGCTCATTTCGTCTTTTGCCCAATTCTCTAAAGCAAATTTTAGTTTATTCGCGTGTCCAAGCCCTCGATATTTTTCATCGGTCCATAAAGACATAATATCAATCTGTTTACTATTATTCTTGTTTACTTCTGCCCATATATACGAAATAACGGCGTCGTTACATTCAATGACGGAACAGAAAACCTGTTCCTTTTTATGTTTATATATTAGCTCTTCTGTCGTTTTATTAACTGTATCATCAGAAACTGTATAGTCTTTAATCCAAGCCGATGGTAGGCTTTCATGTATTTGTGCTATAAATTTTAAGATATCTACATCTTTGCTCGTCAGTCTTTTCATTTTATAATTTTTCATTTTATGTATGTCCTTTCACTTATTACAAATTGCTAACTTAATTTCTTTACTAACAGTACCATATCAGACCTATAATTTTAACATAATTATCCAACAATTCGTTTTTTTCTCTTTAAATAGCAGGTCCTACAATGCTCACTAAAAAAATACATTAATCAACTCTCACTGTTAAATAATACATAATAACGCTTGATAAAAGAGGTTTTAACATGACATTCGAAGATTATCGTAGAAAAGCAATAAATGGCAATTTACAGATAGGAATTAATAGTTCAGTTGCTCGAAAATTTTTTCTTCAAGCGAATATTAACAGTTTGCAAAGAAAATTTGGTGATAGTTTTTTATTTGAAAAAAACATCGTCAGTGCGTGTAACCTATTGGCTATTCTTGTTTTATTTTTAAACACAGTTTTATGTCTCTTGGCGATAAAATGGTGGAGTTTACTTGTCATACCATTAACTTTTTATTGCTTTTTAATTTCTGAAATGATGTCTTTTAAAGGTAAAAACAATTTTAAAATAAGTTTAATGCTCATCATAGCTACGATTTCAGGTGCGTTCGCCTTTAGTGGACAAGGTATAGCGGTAACTTTATGGATAATATCGATACCTTTACCAAACTTATTTCTTTATTTAAGTTATTTTCTTGCTTCCAAACTGCTTAAAGATTTATCAGTTAAAAATAGCAACCTTTATGAATGGCTTAAAGGAGAAGAGTATCTATATTTCTTTTAGTAAGGCTGCGATGGCAGGATAAAAAGTTTTAGAAGGCGAGGCGTTTTGTATCAACCCATTCGCAGCGTCTGAATTTTGCATTTTATACGGACATACGTTCCTCTATTTACCGTAAATCTACCTGAAATCATTAATTTTTTCTGCAAATAAGAGAACTGATGTCCGCTCCGCCTTTTAAAACACTCCCTTACTTATACTCCATTTGGCTTCTTTATCAATATTCATCGTATATGTCGTCGGCATTTTTGAAACGAATTTCTTCTGAATTTAACGTTCCCATTTTATCACTTCGGTCTTCCCTATCACCTGGCAAAGTGCCTTCTGGAACTAAATCTTGATTATCTCTAAATACTGTTTTTTGTCTTTTCTTATCATTTGTCATCATTTATCCACCTCTATTCATTGTCATATGAATTTTTATTATGCCCACTGCTTAAAGTTCCATCCTTTCCAAATCTTACTCCAACCCTACTATTAGCCTATGAGCCAAGTTAAAGCGATCCTATGTTTTTAACCAGTAACGTTTTCCTCACACCAAAAAAGCGACCACCTTAATCGGCAAACGCTTTCGTCCTTCAAATGAAAGTAAACAATCTTTTTCAAGAAAATCCCACGACATGTCGTACGCAAAAAAAACTAATCTACATACTTAATAACGGCCATTTCTTTACCAAACCGATCGCCATGATCGACAAAACCTAAACTACGGTATAAGTTATGAGCGCCTATGTTTTCTGTATCGTAGCCTACGACAATTTTTTTGGCGTTCGGTAATTTAGCCATTTTTTCTAACATTAATTGAGTTGCTTTTTTTCCAATACCTTTACCTTGATATTGTTCATCGACCATTATTCTAAAAATCCAATAAGCATCGAGTTCTTCTAGCACTGTATTGTACATTAAAAAGCCAACCATTTCTGTATCATCATATATAACATATGCTTTTAAAGTCGGTTCAAATTTTGTTTGTGCAATAGAAGTCGTATTATCAATTATATATTTTTGCTGTTCTGTTGATACCTTTAATTGGCAGCATTCGTACCAATTTTCCCTATTCAATTCAACAAGTTTAATTTTTTCCATTACGTATTTCCCCTCTCAATTTGTAGTTAGGTACGGGGAAGCGCTTATTTATTAAATAGGCGTTCTCCCCTTATTTTTATTGATACTAAATGTACTTTTCATCATAATGAACGCCCCCTTCTATTGCTATATGTCTTGAAATCACAGAAAAAACAAATTTTCTGACTCTATTATTATACCATTATTTACAACTAGCAAAATACAAAATACTTTTATTAAAAAGAGTTTTCTAACAAAAAAGAGCCACAAGGGCTCTTTTCGCTAATTTACCGATGGAGTTTAACTCATCTCCACCGATTCTCCAAACGATATCTGCCCTATGAACACGCTTTTCTTTTTGTAATATCACAAGTCACTCCTACAATATAGGCGATACACCATTCCTCGAAAAAACATATTCACGCATAAATTTCGCTTAAAGAGTAACGATAATTATAAAGGAGTGTGGTTACATTGAGTCATGTAGAAAACGGAAAAGCTACAGATGGACTATCAGCAACGGAAATTT
>SKOL01000292.1 GCA_007120055.1 Anaerobacillus sp. | reverse complement strand
CCATTTAGAAAGTTGGACCAATTCTCCAGATTCCAAAATCATGTTGTTTTAGAATTTCGGCTTTTGTAAGTTTCCCACAACTTACATTTACAATTTCAGAAAAGATTCTCTCTCCAACTTGATCAACTGTTTCATCACCTTCAATGATAGAACCAGCATTAAGATCAATGTTTTCACTCATTTTCTTATATATTGAGCTATTCGTAGAAATTTTTATCGTAGGTGCAATTGGCGATCCTGTTGGAGTTCCTCGTCCTGTAGTAAATAAGACAATTTGCGCTCCACCCGCCACCATACCTGTTAACTGTTCAATATCATGACCTGGTGTATCCATCCAAACGAGACCTTTTTTCGTTGGAGGTTCGGCATAATTAATTAATTGCTGTAATGGTCTACTTCCAGCCTTATTCGCTGCTCCTAACGATTTTTCCTCAAGAGAACTTAAACCACCCTTAATATTTCCTGGACTCGGATTTCCAGTTCGGATGTCTACCCCCATTTGAATTGAACGATTTTCCATTGCCTCAATCACTTCATATACTCGCTTAGCTACTTGGTCATCAACAGCACGGTTTGCTAATAAATGTTCTGCTCCAATTAATTCGGTTGTTTCGGCTAAAATTGCAGTACCTCCATGATCAATAATCTTATCGCTTAAATAGCCGACAGCTGGATTAGCAGATAAACCGGAGCAAGCATCAGAACCACCACATTCTGTTCCAATGATTAGTTCACTAATATCACACTCTTCTCGCATAATTGCTGAAGCATCTTGAACCATTTTGGCTGCTACTTTTGCACCTTCAGCAATTGCTTGCAAAGTCCCGCCATGATCTTGGATCGAAACAGTTACGACTGGCTTGCCACTTTTTGCAATTTCATCACTAACACTTCTTGCTTGATGGGTTTCACAGCCTAAACCTAAAACGACAACTCCATAAACATTAGGGTTTAAGCCCATTCCGACATAAGTTCGAAATGTTTGGTCGTAATCAGTACCAACTTGAGCACAACCATGCTGATGGATAAAAGAAACTGTTCCTTGTACTAGTTCTGTAATTTGCTTAGCTGCTTGTGTTGCACATGTAATGGTCGGTAAGATAAGGACATGATTTCGAACTCCTACTTTTCCATCAGGACGACGATATCCTAAAAATTTTCCTTCTTTAATGTTTAGCAATTTTATCGCCCCTTCCTCTTTTTCCTTCAAGGTTGTGTACATGTACGTGAGCACCTACATCAATGTCCTTTATAGCGACACCGATAACTTCACCATATTTTACGATATCCTCACCTTCTCGTATAGGAGCTACAGCGAATTTATGGCCAAATTCGATTGGGTCTTTCAACGTTACATGGAAAGTCTTTTCTTGACAAACTACTTCTAAAGAGACACCAGCTTCGATATTAGTTAAAGCAACTGCCACTTTATCGTGAGGTTTCATCATTACGGTTTTATTTATATCGCTCATCGTCTCCTCCAATGTACTTGATCCTTTGTTGTATTAATTTATAACTCTATTATGCAGTAGGTAATGTTTTAGGAGATTGACTTTTAACAGGATTGTTTAAAACTCCAATATCAGAAATTTCAATTTCAATTCTATCACCGTCTGCTAATGTAAATTCATTTGGAGGTACGATACAAGTGCCTGTAAGTAATACAGTACCATCAAAGATATCATTATCTTTAACTAAGTATGATACTAATTCATCAAATCTACGTTTTAATTGTCCCGTTGATGCAGAACCTTCAACAACTTTCTCTTCATTACGATAAATTCTACATTTAATTTCGAACTCATATGGATTCTCAACAGTCTCTGCTAAGCGAATTGCCGGCCCGATTGAACATGAGTTTTTCCATACTTTAGCTTGCGGAAGATAAAGAGGATTTTCCCCTTCAATGTCTCGACTACTCATATCGTTTCCTGCAAGATATCCTAGGACTTTTCCATCTTTGTTAATAACTAAACCAAGCTCTGGCTCAGGAATTTGCCAATTTGAGTCAGTACGAAGGCAAACATCTTGATTTGGACCAACGGTGCGAGCTGCTGTAGATTTAAAGAATATTTCAGGACGCTCTGCATCGTAAACTTTGTCATAAAAAGTCGTTGCATCTAGCTTACCTTCAGTAGCTTCATAGTTTCTAGCTTCTTTACTCTTTAAGTATGTTACACCTGATGCCCAAACTTCTGGTGCTTCAATTGGCACTAATAATTGTAAGTCTTCTACTTTAGCGCTAATAGGTACACTGTTAGCGATCACTTCTTCGACAATTTGTAATGCAGTAGTTTCTTTTTCTTCTGCTAAACTAGTAAGCTCTAAAAAGTCTTTTTGAGGTAAAATGAAAATACTCCCCTCATCAGTTAATGCACCTAATACCACATTATTTTCTTCTTTAAATCGAATAATTCTCATAATTAACTCCTCCTAATTGTTTTATAATATAAAATCCAGTTATGATTATTTGTTACTCAATTTACCCCTAAACCCTAACTGTTTTGACAATCTTTCAGCTGTCAATTTTATTAGTCTGAATGTTTCACTACACTCAACTTCATCTTGCTTTGTTACGGTTGTTGATGTACTAATGGCAGCAACGACTTGACCATTTTGGTTTTTTACCGGAAAAGCGATACAAAATACACCAGGTTCATTTTCTTCATTATCAATTGCATAACCTTGCTTTCGAACCTTTTCGAACTCTTTATTTAAACTTTCTTTATCCATAATTGTATTTTCTGTTTGTCGAACAAATTCATAATCTTTTAAAAAATCATCGATTGCATTCTGGCTTTTAAATGCTATTAGTGCTTTCCCAACACCACTACTATTAATAGGGACCCTTCTTCCTATTCTAGAATAAAGCACAGTCGCTGATGAGCTTTCGACTTTATCAATATAAATGCCTTCCTTTCCGTCCAAAATAACGAGATGAACGGTTTTTCCAGTTTTATTTGACAATTTTACGAGATGATCTTTAGCCAGCTTTTTTAATTCAAGATTTCTATTTATTAAATTACCTCTTTCATAAAATTTCATCCCAAGTCGGTATTTTCCATTCTCATGATTTTGTTCAATATAATTATGTTTTTGTAATGTTTTCAATAAAGAGTGCACTGTACTTTTATGCAAATCCATTCTTTGACTTATATCAGTAATTTTTAGCTCTTTATCATGGTCATCAAATAGATCAAGAATATTTAGTGCACGGTCAATTGCTTGAATGATTGGCATAGTTTCAACCTTCTCACTACTAAAGATTTGACTGTAACTACTGAGCTGTTACTCCTTCTGCTGGAACGCCTAAACCTTCTGCTCCTTTTTCTGATGTTTTAAGATGAGGTGCATAACGTTTTATCATATCAAGCCCTATCTTTGCTCTACGAACACGTTCTTTACAAAGTGCAATAGAAGTGTTTTCTAAATGAGTTCCAGAAGGATAAATATTTGGTGAGTTTCTAAGACCAAACTTTATATAAACAGGTGCTGCTACTCGAATAATTTCTGGGATATCATAGTGTCGAATAAATCCTCCAACATCATCCGGTGCTTCTACATAAATATCGATAGGAATATCGATGGCTTGGCGAATTGCAGCAAGTCTAGCAAGCGTTAAATCAGTTGGAACATTATACGTATCTGCTCCAGCATCTTGTATTAAGCGAATCGAGACTGGATTTGCTTGGGCCATTTGTACGGATATTTTAACAACTAAATCTGATGGTAACTCTCCAGCTTTCTTGAACTCGTTTACTAACCATAGAAGACCTTCGTCTGCTACTAAGATCGAACGAATACCAAAATCACAAGCTCTCTTCACATCTTCGAGTGCATAGACAAGTTGGTCCATTCCTTGAGATCTTACCCCTGCAATTTTACCAGCACTTGCTAATTGCATCGGTGTAATATCCCATGATCCACGCGGTCCAACAAATAAACTAACTTCTAAGTTTTCATGACGACCAATTTCAGCCATTTGCTTCAATTCATCATCTGTTAAAAGCATGATTCCACTACCTTGAGAAATCCTTTGGATATAAACATCATATTCCTTACAAGCTTCAACTACAGCTTCGAATGAAGCAGGTCCTTCTACACTTGGGATTTCCACACGATACTGTGCTCCATCCGGAAACGTTTTTGTTGAAGTTGGAAGATCATTACAATCTCCTTTTGGAAAACCTAATTTTTCAATAAAGTCACGTGTTCTTTCCATTTTAAATCCTCCCCTTAATTGTTCACTTTTTCTAGTAAAATATTTGTTGTATAGTTAAGACTCGCTTCCTCAGCAACGGCTAAAGGTACAACTCCATTTGCAGCATCAGTATGCCCAGCCATACGATTGCTGGCGGCTACTTGACGTTGACGATGCTTAATTGTAGCAAGCCTTTCTAACGCTAGTTCTTTTCTTTCTTCTCGAATATGATCAAACTTAAACTCTAAACTACCATCTAAAAATGCTTCAGCATCGATAAATTGAATTTCTCTATTTCGTAAACTTATATATAGTAAATCGCCTGTTTGAAGATATAAAATACCACCATCTTCTTTCGCTTCAGGCGTCATGTGACCTATTGCGGCACCGTAAGACACACCTGAATAGCGACCATCACTTATTAGTGTTGCTAGGCGTTTTAAACGACGATTTGCATTAATGTGCTGCATAGGAGTAAACATTTCTGGCATTCCAAATGCTACTGGACCTTGCCCTGAGACGATAATTGCAATTTTTAAAGCACCTTCCTCTATCATTTTGTCGAAAAGACTATCATAGTCATAAGCTTTCCAATCTTCATAACGTTCAGGTGCATTTTCTTTAAGGGCAGATACCATTCTGTCATGACTAAAGCTTTGTTTTTCTCTTAATGTAGGTAAAAGGTTTGCATCTAGTAAGCTACGGTTAGCATCATCTTCATTTTCATAATACAGAACAAAAGCAGCTTTCTTATCAAATTCATCTAGTTGTTGTGTCGTCATTCCACTAATTTTTACAACTGCACTTTCAAAGAAGTTACCCGTTAACACATCTACACCACTAAATGATCTTCTTGGCTTTGATAAAATAACAGGATTTTCTTTGACATGATCAGCTGATAGATTTTCTTTATTCCCTAACCGTTCACGCCAAGTTTTCCCAGAAACAGTTGGGACATCTAGATCCATCGGGACACCATTTTGCAGTAATTCATAAAATACTGTTTCCATCCCTCGACTTTGGCTATCACAACATTGAATGGCTAAAGAGAAAATGTCACGACCTTCTGTTAAGCTATAATTAAAAATATCTGGTATAGGATGTGAATGGTGAATTTCATCTAAGTCCCATAAGCTAAACTTATAGCCACCGTATAACATCCCAGCAACGATATGCATCATTAAATTCGTGGAACCACCAGTTGCACTATGGATACGAATTGCATTTCTAATGTTGGCAGCCATAACATTCGCGGCGCCATAAACAGGATTATTAATCATTGTTGCAAAACTATCAAGCGCTTCATTTACTTGTGCTTGATTTGGAGAATCTGTTAACAGTTCCACGGCAGGGTGTACTAAGCCTAAACCTGCAACAAGGTGGCGTGAGCTATTACCAGTACCGTTAAAGGCACAAACTCCACCTTTTCCATCACAAGTTGCGACTGCTAAACGTTTTTCATAATCCTTATGAGCTGCTTTCGTAATAATTCCACGTTCTGTTGCACGCTCAAGAACACCTTGGAAAGCTGTGTTAGATGAGCATTGTAAAATATAGGCCATCGCATCTCTTAAATCATCAGCAATATCACTTGCCCCTTGATTTTCAGCAGAAACTGCAACTTCTTCTAACTCTTGAAAAAGATCTTCAGGGATTGTTCCCCCTTGTAGTACGTGAGCTGGTGCAAAAGTCGCAAAGAATGGTGCCTCACCACGATATTGGCGAATTCTATCTAAATGTGCCATTGCACTAACTACTCCTAGAGGTTGTTTATCACATCCTTGAATAACAAATGCCCCATGATAACTATGTGCTTCCATTTGGTTAACGATCATTTCAGCAACCGCGTTACGGCTTTGTAATGAGTAACTCATACCTTGGTTACTTTGAGCGGTTCCATCACACATTACAGGCGTCGAAAAATAAAACGGCACTCCACCATTTTGCCAAATACGTATCGCTGCATGAGCTGAAGTTTTAAAATCCATAATATGGGCCGGATGATCAGAAGAACCTCCAATGATCGCAATTCGCGGAGCATTTTCTTCTAGGCGATTGTAAATTTCTTCAAGTGTCCAGTCTGGAGCTGGCCCTTCATAGGCAGAACCTAGAATTTGTTTTGAACGATCAAGTAGTCCAGCTACTGTAATTGGCTCATTCGCCTTCCCTTGAACATTATCACGATAAGGGTTTACTTGATTATCAATTCTTGGATATTGTACAGCCATATCACTACTTCCTCCTTTACTTTTAACGTAATACTAAAATTAAAATCTATTAATTTTACTAAATTTCTATAAAAGGATTATTGCAAAAATAGTACCGAAACTACTAAATAACATTGCGTAACCGATGTTCCAAATTGAAATTCGGTATGGATTTTCACCGACTAAAACACTCGTTAATGAAACTGTAATATTGTAAGGTCCAGCCATTACTGTCGATAAACTAGAGGTTATTAATACAATACTTAAACTTATTGGACTAATCGTATAAACAAATGGTT
>SKOL01000029.1 GCA_007120055.1 Anaerobacillus sp. | reverse complement strand
TTGTGAAATCGCTTGCACCGTATCTTTAATTTCATTATACTTACGCTTTCTTAATATGACAAGCATTTTTTTTTAATCTTTATAATTTCTTAGATTAACACTTCCTGTCATCGCTTTTTAGCAAGGATATAATCGTTAATAAATCATCTGCACTCGTTTGCAATCTTTGTAGTAAATGATCTATATCCGTTGTATTTTCATCTTGCATTGAGACATCAGCTAATATTTTCTCGGTATTTTTAGATAAAACCGAAGTTGTTTCAGCTAACTCATATATAGAAGTAGCAACTTCCTGAACGCCATTCGATATACCATCAATTGAACTTGTAATTTCTTCATTTTGCTTATTTAAATTAGACGTATTCGTAGATATTTCATTAAACGCCGTTGTTATCTCACGGACCACCATTTCCGTATTTCCAAAGAGCTTATGAAAAGAGCTGAATTTTTCAGAAATATTAACCGTATCTTCTTCAATAGAATCAATTACTTTTTTCGTCTTTTCAGAGAATTCATTCGTTTGTCTTGAAAGTTTTCGTATTTCGTCTGCTACTACTGCGAACCCCTTCCCTTTTTCTCCAGCACGTGCTGCTTCAATTGAAGCATTAAGAGCTAACAAGTTCGTTTGAGCGGTAATATCATCAATTCCTGTTAAGAATGTAGAAATGTCTTCTAACCGTTCTACGACAGTTTCGACAACCGGGGTCAAAGTCGTTATTTCAGTAGAAACATCGTGGACGGTTTCATTTAATTTTGAAACTACTTGCATTCCACTTTGAGCTCCTTCGTTCATGTCCACCATATTATGTTGAATGACCTCAGCTGCTTTTCTAATTTCTTCAGAACTCGCTGAAACTTCTTCGGTAACAGCGGAGATGGAGTTTGAATGTTCTGCTTGGCTAGACACTTGCCCATGAATTTCAGTGATAAAGTTTTTAATATTGGCTGACGATTTCACATTGCTTTGAGAGTGACCTAACAACTCTTTGGTTGATGCGTGTACGAGTTCTGCAATTTTACTATTTTTATCGATCGTATTGTTTATGTTTTCTCCGAGTTCAACTAACGATTGGTCAATATAAGAAAAGTCGTCTATTCTTTTTAATTTTCGATCAAATAAATATTCGCCTTTTTTATATTTTTCAATTCTTTGAATGATTGAGTTTACACCACTATTAATATTTCTTCCAAATACGACAACGGTAAAGATACAAAATAAGATTAAAATGATCGTACTATAAATCAATACATTGTTAATCCGCTCGATTGAAAAAGTAAAACTTTGCTCAGACGTCTCTTTAACATCGTTAAAATAATTTACGACTCGTTCATTAACATTTGCTGTCGTCACTTCAGTTCTTGAAACAATCGGAGAAACTCGATTTTTTATTCGTTCTATTTCCTCTCCAACAAAAATTGAGGAAAAGTATGTTTCATAAACACCATTATATGTCTTAAGTGCTTCTTCTAAATGGTTATAATAGTTTAAAAGTTCATCTTCTCCTACAAAATAAGAAGAAATCATTTCTAGTTGATCATTTGCTAATTGTAAATTCTCCTCTAAAGTTGAAACGTTTGCTTGCGAATACCCAGTAGTAATTAATTGAAAATTGGTTAATGCAATCGAGTTCATTATATTAATAAACCGGTTATATTCATTCTGAACTTCATCAATTTGTTGCAGTTCATTAAACTCGCTAGTAACTTTTGCATTAGTAAAGTAAGTAAATCCACTTGATCCTAAAATGACAATAATTAAAAGTGTTATTAATAACAATAACTTATGTATAACTTTTAATGAGTACTTTTTTCTTACTTTCATTAAACCCCTCCACAACAAGCGCAAACGATTGCGTTATTTTATAGCTTAATTTTACTGAAAATTATATTAACATCAATAGTTTTTGTTATTTTAAAACAAAGATAGGACTAAAGGGCTATTCATACATTACTTCCCTTCTCGTTTGGCTAATCTACGATATTCATTCGGAGTTATCCCCTCTACCTTTTTAAATAACCTCGAAAAATAGGCACTATCTGCTATACCTACTTGCCTAGAGATTGAATCTAACTTTTCATTTGTTGTTGTAAGTTGTTTTTTCGCTATAGAGAGGCGGTAAGATGTTAAATATTGCAAAGGTGTTATTCCTAATGTTTTTTGCATACAGCGTGTAATATAATCAGAATGATATAATAACTCTTTTGATATGTCCTCCATCTTTATGGCTTCTTTTTGATAATTTTTTTGAATAAACGTAATCACTTGTTTTGTTACTTGTTCTGCGCTCGTTGGAATTTGGATTGAATCTTTTTGTAATTGTAAAATTAACTCTTGGAAAACAATTTGTTCTTTTAAACGTTTATCCGGACTATTCGTATCATTAAATGAAAAAAGACGATCCAGTTCGTGATTTATAAATTCTTGACTCCCTATTTTTCCATACCTCGGAATGTGAAACATATGCTTTGCTGATTCTATATACGTATGTTCCTGCTTGAGAACCATTCCCCAATTAATATCTGTACAATTTTTTAATACATAAGGTTTCTCTAAACAAAAATGAATCCAACTATAATGGGTATCAACGGTACAGGCTTTATATCCGAAGTGTTCTAATCCTGGCATAAGAATTAAATACTCTCCACCTCTCACATCGTACTTCACTCCATCTTCACAAATATAGAGCACTCCTTTGTTTACAATTAAAAGATCGAAAACTGAAAAAGTACAACGTCTCATATGTTTTTTGCCTTCATTAAAACAATCTTTACTTCCTGCGATATATGTTGGAAACGGCGGCACTTCAAAAATTAATGTGTTCACTAGTCCCACTCCTTTAAGTCGAAATCGTCCAATTATCATCGACATTATGTCTTTTTTATGCTTTTAAAAACCGTTACAATAATGATACTAAAAAATTCGTTATTGTCCAATTACTTGAGTGAATTTCATAATTACCAAAAATGAGCCACATCACGAAATATATAGTTTGCGAATGGTTTTGACGCAACTATATATTGACCTTAGTGGCTATATAATAAATTATGAAATTCATTGTAGATAAAATTGGCAGATGAGGTGGAAAACAATAATGAAAAATACAAAATCAAACAATGGGGCTAAATTAACTTTATTTGCGTTAACTTGGCCTATTTTTATTGAAATCTTTTTGCATATGTTAATGGGAAATGCAGATACTCTCATGCTAAGCCAATATGATGATAATGCTGTAGCATCAGTAGGGGTGTCTAACCAATTAATCAATGTAATCATTGTAATGTTCGGGTTTATCGCTACAGGGACTGCAATTTTGATTGCGCAATATATTGGCGCAAAAAAAGAGCAAGACGCAAATAAAATTGCTGTCGTATCAATTGTAGGAAACTTAGCTTTCGGCCTAGTCCTTAGTGCTATTTTAGTATTTTTTGCTCCACATATTTTAAGAGCAATGAATATTCCCCCAGAGTTAATGGACGCATCTTTAATGTACTTGCGGATCGTTGGTGGGTTTGCCTTTATTCAAGCACTGATCATGACAATTGCGGCAATCATTCGTAGTCACGGTTTTACGAAAGATGCGATGTACGTCACGATGGGAATGAATTTAATTAACGTGATTGGAAACTATTTCTTTATTTTTGGCCCTTTCGGTTTTCCAGTTTTAGGAGTAACTGGTGTTGCAATCTCAACAGCCACTAGTCGTACGATTGGACTTATTGCGATGTTCATCCTACTTCATTACCGGATTAAAGGAAGCTTACCATTTTCCTATGTTTTTAAATCTTTCCCGAAAACAGAATTAAAAAAGTTATTAAAGATTGGCATCCCATCTGCTGGAGAGCATTTATCTTATAACACGTCTCAAATAGCCATTACTTACTTTATTGCTTCAATGGGGACAATTGCACTAACATCAAAAGTTTACACTCAAAATATCATGATGTTTATTTTGTTATTTTCGATTGCGATCGGCCAAGGCACACAAATTTTAATCGGTCAATATGTTGGTGCTGAAAAGTTACAAGCTGCTTATAAACGTTGTTTAAAAAGCTTAAAGCTTGCGATAATAGTCTCGATAAGCATGGCAATAGTTTTTTCTTTCTTTAGTTCATCGTTGTTTGGAATTTTTACAGATAATCCGGATATCATTACCCTTGGTACGACGCTTATTTTACTTACGATTATTTTAGAACCAGGTAGAGCATTTAACTTAGTCGTTATTAATTCCTTAAGAGCTGCCGGAGATGTTAAGTACCCTGTTTATATTGGTATATTATCAATGTGGGGAGTTGCTGTAACTCTTTCATATGTGTTAGGAATCGTGTTCGGTTTAGGATTAATCGGTGTATGGATTGCCTTTATTGTCGACGAATGGCTCAGAGGCTTATTAATGTTAAGACGATGGCGTTCTAAAAAGTGGCAACAAATGTCATTTGTTGAAAAAGATTCTGAAGCGTCATAAAATTAACCTTTGTGGAAGCTAACAAATTTAAAAAAATCATAATATTACCGCCATATTGAACTGTATGGTATGTAGTTGCGTTAAAGCAGTCGTAACTACATATAGTTCGATATGGCTCATTTTAGGTAATTATGACATTCACTCAATTACAAAAAAGCGTTAACTTTTTCAATATTTACTATTTTTTGAATTTCGCGAAAATAGGTATTATATTATATAATCAACTATTTTCATCGCTTTTTGGTGTTTTTTTACATACGTTTATTTTTTGACAATAAAAGGACATTCTGCTTAAATAAAGAAGGGAGGCTATCCTAAACTAAGTGCAAACACCGTTAGACAGCTAAATATAGACAGATTTGTTTCTATACGTCTATATTTAAGTAGTTTACACGGTGATTAGACATGTATAGGGCAGTCCTTAATACAAAAAATAAAATATAGGGGGAATGAAATTGAAAAAGAAATTGACTCTACTGTTCAGTTTAGTTTTCAGTGTTTCTTTACTTTTAGTTGCTTGTGGTGAGACTGATACGCAACTGCAACTAGGAACTGGAAGTCCTGGTGGTACATACTATCCACTTGGAACAGAGATTGCTAATGTTGTAACTGCTGAAGTTGAAGGTCTTTCAGTAAGTGCTGTATCGTCTGGTGCATCAGTTGAAAACCTTTCGATGATTGGGCAAGGTGAAATGGATTTAGGAATGACGGTTCATTTACCAGCACAAGATGCTCTTAATGGTGTAGGAGCTTTCGAATCTCCTGTTGAGAACTTCGGTTTTATGGGCCATATTTACCCAGAAGTGATGCAAGTAGTAGTAAGAGCTGATTCTGGTATTGATTCAATTGCTGATTTAGCTGGGAAGCGTGTAGCTATTGGACCTGCAGGAAGTGGGACACAAGATGCAGCTACTTTAATTCTTGAAGCTTACGGTGTTGAAGATGGTGATTACACTCCATTTGCTGAAGGTTTCGGGAATGCGGCTGGACAATTACAAGATGGTAATATCGATGCATTATTCGGATTACTAGGTTTACCAGCTTCTGCTGTTACAGAGTTAGCTTTAAACCGTGATATTAAAATTTTAGATGTTGAAGGTGACGCATTAGAATACATTTTAGAAAATAGTGGTTACGGTCATTTAGAAATCCCAGCAGATGCTTATGATTTCCTTGATGCTCCTGTGAGCACAGTAACTGCTTATGCTGTTCTAGTTGGTTCGCTTGATTCAGTTGATGAAGATTTAGGATATGAGATCACAAAAGCAATGTTTGAAAAGGCTGGTAATGTTACTCATGACCAAGCAAGACATTTAACTAAAGATAATGCACTTTTAGGGTCTGAAGGTCTTCCTTTCCACCCAGGTGCTGAAAGATATTTCCAAGAAATTGGTCTAAGGTAATAAAATCAATAGACCGGGCAAACTAAATGTCCGGTCTATTTTTCAAGTTACTAGTGAAATACGTAACAATTATATGTCCGTTCAAAACGGGTATCGATGAAAAAGCAGGAATTAGCAGTCCTACTTTTTCATCGGTTTTATTATTTTTTAGGTGGTGGTTTTATGGCTAACGAAAAAAACGTTTCAGAACAAGAGTTATTAGCTAAGTACGACCGAGAGTCTGCTTATCGAATTAATGTTGGAAAATGGGCGTTAATTATTAGTGTTATAGCAATTTCATTAACGTTTTTCCAACTTTATACTGCTCTTAAAGGTTCTTACGTCTCAATGATCCAAGGGGCGATCCACCTTGGTGCAGGTTTATCATTAATTTATCTTTTATATCCGGCGAAGCGATCATTAATACGCCATAAAGGGATTGCTTGGTATGATGTCGTCTTGGCATTTCTATCATTAGCATGTAATTTTTATGTTGTATATAATTATGAATGGCTAACAACGAGAGCACTTACCACTGGATTTACAACGATGGATATTGTCGTCGCTTCTTTAGCCATTGCACTACTTTTAGAAGCAACACGTCGTGCCGTTGGTTTGCCGATCGTCATTATCGCACTACTTGCCATTGCTTATGGATTATGGGGAAGCTACATCCCTGTATTTGGTCACAGAGGTTTTTCATGGGAAGGATTAGTTCGAAGACTTGTTTATAGTGATAATGCGATTTTCGGAATTCCAATTCAAATATCTGCAACATTCATTTATTTATTCTTGTTCTTTGGTGTAATGTTAACAAAAACTGGTATTGGAAAGTTTTTTAACGATTTAGCCTTTGGGGCTACTGGGCGCTTCACTGGTGGAACAGCAAAAGCTGCAGTATCTGCTAGTGCACTTCAAGGTATGGT
>SKOL01000709.1 GCA_007120055.1 Anaerobacillus sp. | reverse complement strand
GGTATTGTTGTTGAATATAATCCCTTTCATAACGGACATGCTCTTCATGCCCGACAATCAAAAATAAAAACGAATGCTGATATTATCGTTGCGGTAATGAGCGGAAATTTTTTACAAAGAGGTGAACCTGCACTAATATCAAAATGGGCTCGAACGAAAATGGCTTTAGCGGCTGGAGTCGATATTGTCGTTGAACTTCCGTATGTCTTCGCTACCCAACATGCCGAAGTTTTTGCGCAAGGTGCTATTTCAATCCTAAAAGAAATTGGTGCGAATGCTGTTTGTTTCGGAAGCGAATCTGGTGAAATTTCTGATTTCACGTCGCTTAGTACTTTTATAAAAAAACACGAAAAGACGTATAGCACATTCATTAGGGAAGCATTAAAAGAAGGCTATAGCTACCCAAAGGCCTCAGCTTTAGCCTTTAAAAAACTTGATCAACAACATGAAGTGATCGACTTATCGCTCCCTAATAATATATTAGGTTACCATTATGTCAAAGCGATCTCAGAACAAGGAGCACAAATAACTCCATTCACAATTAAACGAACCAATGCACAATATCACGACCAAGAAATTCCTGAACATTCGATTGCAAGTGCTACTAGCATAAGAGAAACTTTAATAAAAAAAAATAAACAATTAACCGCGATAGAGCATGTCGTACCAAAAACAACTTATAATGAACTTAAAAACTACACTAATATGTATCATGGTTTTCAAAACTGGGAACAGCTATATCCATTTTTAAAATATAAAGTATTAACAACAGGCCAAAGTGAGCTTCAATCTATTTACGAAGCCGAAGAAGGGCTAGAGAACCGCCTCAAAAATATTATTACTAATACGACAAGTTTTCAGCAACTAATGGAGCAATTAAAAACAAAACGCTACACCTGGACTAGGCTGCAACGATTTTGCTTACATACTTTGACGAATACAACAAAAGAGGATATGAGTATTCGTGAAAATACGTGTCCATATATTCGCATTTTAGGGATGACTAAAAACGGTCAAAATTACATGAGTAACCAAAAAAAGAAACTCGACGTTCCGTTAATTTCAACGATATCAAAACTAGATCATCCGTTTATCCATATTGAAACTAAAGCAACTTCTTGCTATTCATTAGGTTATCATCCATCCGTTCAAACAAAATTAATAAAAGAAGAATATGCACATCCACCGATTATTGTTTAGTTTTCAGTGTTGAGTGTTGAATTTTGAGTTTTGAGTTTTTTGTAGGTAAATGCTTCGGAGCATTCGCTCACACAACTCATAACTCTTCACTCAAAACTCAACACTTCAAATCAAAACTGCTACTTCGGATCAAGGTTTTCTAAAAATTCAATAGCTTCCTCAAATGTATCAACAGGAACTATCTTCATCTTCGCATTAATACTTTCAGCGGTTTCTACAGCTACAACGTAATTTGATGTTTCAGAATCAAATTCATTAGGAGCAAAAAAGAAATGTGCTCCTGCACGCTCAGCTGCAATCACTTTTTGTTTTACCCCACCGATACGCCCTACTTCTCCGTCTTCGTTGACGGAACCAGTACCAGCAATGTGATATCCTTTTGTAATATCGCCTTCACTTAACTGGTTAAAAATTTCAAGGGAAAACATCAAGCCAGCAGAAGGGCCACCAATTTCATCTGTATCAATCTTCAGAGGAGGGTTCACTTTTAATTCCCGTTTTGTTACAGGGCTTGTAATCCCTATACCAAACCTCTCACCGGTTTCGTCTATTTCTTCTGGGAAAGAGGCCACATGTAATTCAACATCTGTTTCTGCATCGTTACGAATGATCGAAAGTAAAACGTCATCATTTTTCTCTTTTTCACCAAGCTCTTCTAACAAATCATCAACAGTTTTAACGGTTGTGCCATCAACGGCAACAATCACATCTCCTAATTGTAACGCATCATAAGCAGGCATTTCCTCAATCATCCCCGTAACAATAACACCATAATTTTTATAGTAAGCTTCTTTCCCTGCTTTTTTATAGGCAAGGATCGTAGCAATATCTTGAGACGAACTCATCATCATTAACTGCCTATGATGATATTGTTGATCCGTTTCTCCACTTCTTCGAATAAACTCTTCATGAATTAATTCTCTTGCATCACTCATATAAGCCCATAAATAAGTAATTGTATTTGCCTTCCCCATTCGTACTGTAGTCAGCATAAATGTTCCTTCGTCTTTATAGGCATTTTCTACTTCGATCACCGTATTTAAAACTTTTGCATCACCAGGCTTTGTAAAATAGTAAGGAAATTGATAAAAGTTAATAAATAATAGCAAAACAATAATAACAATCCACCGTTTTTTAAATGGTGGTTTTTTTTCAATTATGGACATCTTATTTCTCCTTCCATTCCTCTAACAGATGTTGAATTTCTGGCAACTTATTTCTTGCTGCCTCTTCACCGTGGGCAATAATTATATCAACATTTTTAAATGCAGTAGAACTATATTGATTAATCATTGGTTTTATCATAATATCACTTTCAATTTCTCTCGTGCGAATCATCTCACGTTCCATGATATCCATACTTTGCATAATCACATCAAAGATGGAAGTTATTTTAGGTTCTACTTCAAAAAAAGATACATCCACTGCAATAATAATTTCGGCATTTAATTTTTTAACTTCTGATACAGGCACACGATCTACTACCGCTCCATCAACTAAAAGTTTATCACCACTTTGTTCTGGAACAAATATTCCAGGAATAGAAATACTGGCTCTAAGCGCAGATGCAATATCCCCTTCATTAAATACTACTTTTTCACCTTTTAAAAGATCGGTAGCAACAATTGATAAGTCTATCTTTAAATCTTCAATACTTTGCCCCTTTGTTAAAATTCTAATTAGTTGCTTTATTTTTTCTCCAGAAATTAAACCCATTTTAGGAACAGTGAAATCTAAAAAGTATTTCCTCTGAAAATGCAAAGCCATTTTTGCCATTTCCTTTGGAGTATAGCCACATCCATAAAATGCTCCTACAAGAGCCCCCATACTACTTCCTGCAATACAATGTATCGGGATATTGGCTTCCTCCAAAACTTTTATAACACCAATATGAGCAAAGCCCCTTGCACCTCCAGAACCTAGTGCTAAACCAACCTTTGGCTCCGACACAACCACTCCCCCTTATAACCATAAGTAAACTACAGACAAAGTTAGAAAAACAACACTCTTTTTAATTAACTGAGTGAATTTCATAATTACCATAAATGAGCCACACCACGGAATATATAGTTTGCGAATGGTTTTGACGCAACTATATATTGATCTTAGTGGCGAGAATAATGAATTATGAAATTCATTGAACTACCTCTAGTTAAGATTATAACGAAAAATTAACGTAATATCTCTTAAAATCATATGGTCTAAAATGCTTGTGTATACGTATATTGATTAATAGGACATGTATCATTGTACAACTATTCAAGGGAGGCTGGGCCATTGAACGCCTCAAAGCTAAAAACAATTATCCTCGCCATGAGCGCAACCATTTTAGCTCTTTCCTTAATGGTTTTTCCAAAGGAATCCTTTGAAGCGTCTATGCGCGGGCTTACGATGTGGTGGGAAGTCGTGTTTCCCTCACTTTTACCATTTTTTATTGTATCGGAGTTCTTAATTGGTTTCGGTGTTGTCTCCTTCTTAGGAAGTATACTAGAACCACTAATGCGGCCACTTTTCCGCGTTCCAGGAGTAGGCGGATTTGTTTGGGCAATGGGGCTAGCTTCAGGATATCCTGCTGGTGCAAAACTTACAGCAAGGCTACGCCAAGAAAATAAACTTACAAGGTTCGAGGCCGAAAGACTTGTATCATTTACGAATTCATCAAACCCATTATTCATTTTCGGCGCAATCGCCGTCGGTTTTTTTCATAATCCCGCATTAGGAATTATATTAGCGGCGGCACACTATTTAGGAAATTTTTGCGTTGGATTATTAATGCGATTTCACGGTTATACAAAAGAAAAAAAACCAACTAAAGATAAAAATAAACGAATTTCACTCAGAACGGCTTTTCATTTACTTCACCAAGAACGCCTAAAAGACGGTAGACCTATCGGCAAAATTTTAGGGGATGCCGTTCAATCATCAGTAAATACGCTCTTAATGATTGGCGGTTTTATTATTTTATTTTCTGTCCTTAACCGTGTACTCTCATTATTAGATATCACTACATTTTTATCTTTATTTGTAACCGTTATTTTCGCGTTTTTCCAGTTACCTAATGAGTTAAGCTTACCATTCATTTCTGGACTTTTCGAAATTACGTTAGGCGGTAAAATGGCTAGTCAAACAAGCTCAGCTACACTTTTTCAACAAGTAGTAGTCACAAGTTTCATTTTAGCTTTTAGTGGTTTTTCCGTACAAGCTCAAGTGGCGAGCATTTTAGCAGAAACGGACATACGCTTTAAACCTTATTTTATCGCAAGACTTTTTCACGGAACGTTCGCAGCCTTTTTCACTGTCATTTTCTGGCAACCTCTATACGTTGATCAACAAGTGTTAGAAAAGGGAAGCAACACCATCCCTGTTTTTCTACAAAACGATACGTACTCATTGTTTTATAGAGGTTGGGATATGGTACTGCAATACGGATCGTATTTTACGTTAATTGCATTAATGGTTTATGTATTGTTAGCCTTTAACAAAGTTACTAAAGTGTAATTATCAAGCTCGCCCACCTAAATGTCTTTTCATACGAGGGTGATTTATCGTCACCATCTAATATGGAAAAATTCCGGTCGAGTTCACTCACTTCGCTGTGAAGTAACTGACCTCAATCACATCATGAGGTGCATCTTTGAATTTGCTTCAAGCAACTTTGCGACGAGTAACCGCAGGAGCACTTCTAACGAATCTCAGAGGCTCGTTCGCGAAACTCGACCGTCATTTTGCTTTTTCCATACAAAACGTTCATGACGGCAGCCCGTCACCATCTAACATGAAAAGTCGGGCGAGGTTCCTAACCAACTTTTACAAAATAAAGGCCAAGCGACTGCTTGGCACTATTATTTCTTTTATGTAATTACACATTGATCGGTCCTCGATAACTATTACTTTAGTTCTGTATATTTCCCTTTTAACGCTGTTTCAACAATTTGCGGTACTAAGTCACCAACGGGTGCATTGTATTTAGCTATTTCCTTTACTATGCTTGAACTTAAGTAGGAATATTTATTGTTAGTCATCATAAAAAATGTTTCTACATCTTCATCAAGCTTTCTATTGATCGAAGCCATTTGCATTTCATATTCAAAATCTGAAACCGCCCTTAACCCTTTAATAATTGCACTAGCATCTTTTTCTTTCACATAATCTATTAAAAGGCCGTTAAATGAATCGATTTCCACATTCGGTAATTCCTTAGTCACTTCTTTTAATAATTCGACCCTTTCTTCTACTGTAAATAAAGGCTGTTTACTACGATTGTTTAACACGGCAACAATTACCTTATCAAACACTTTCGCTCCCCTAGTAATAATATCTAAATGCCCTAAAGTTACTGGGTCAAAACTACCTGGACAAACTGCAATACTCGCCATGATATAGTCCCTCCTTTTAAAATCAATTTACAATTGAAAATTTAAAATTTAGAATTAGTGTAAGCTAGGCTTCGAAGCTACACAATCACCAATTTTTAATTTTACATTGTAAATTATAAATTTTTATAAATTGAAATCGCGGTATCTCCATATTTTTCTTGTCTATAACAAGTTAAACTACCTATCATTTGATTTAATTTTACGGATGCGTCATGTTCTACAACAATTACCCCTTGGTTAGATAAGAGGTCATTTTCGCTTATGAATATTAACTCATCTTTTAGACGTTGCTTCGCATAAGGCGGATCAAGAAAGATGACACTGAATTTCATTTCTCGTTTTGCAACAGCTTTTAAAGCTCGTTTTGCCTCATTGCGATAAACTTCTGCCTTCTCTTCAAAATGACAACTTTTTAAATTTTGCTGAACAACTTCAATTGCTTTATAACTTTGGTCAACAAAAATCATTTGATCAATTCCGCGACTTAACGCTTCAACTCCTAGGCCTCCACTACCAGCATACAGATCGAGACCTTGTCCACCTTCAAAAAAAGGACCGATAATATTAAAAATTGATTCTTTCACTTTATCTGTCGTAGGTCTAGTCCCAACACCAGGAACCGCTTTCAAAGGTCTCCCTTTACATAAACCTGAAATAACCCTCATACATTTCACACACCTTATTTTCGTTACATTTGCCCATATCTTTTCCAATCCTACCATAAAAAATAAAAAATCTTAACAAATTATTAATAAAATTTTAAAATTAATCGAAAATTGCAAATAAAACAAATGACGTATATATCATTTTTCAATGGCCATAATAAAATTAGCAACATGAATATCTCATGTTGTTGACAACCGCGGAGAAGGCTTACGTTTCCCCATAAGTTCTTCCTCCGGTTTCTCCTCTCCCATAGCCTTGAACAAAAACAAACACTAATCGGTATTTGTTTTTGATATTAGGCACCTCGTAGGAAATCCTACGAGGATTTTTTTATGAAAAAAGCGCAAGGCGCCCGCCTATCGGCGAAAACGGGTGGAAGACCTGCCCGCAGCGGTCGAGCCGATGGCGCCTGAAGCTAGACAGGGAAAAGTGGAAGCGCCCACAGAATAGAAATAGCTGACCTAAACTCTCGGTCAGCCATCATATATTCATTAAATACCCATTTTATAGTCGTATTCTTTTGCTTTATCCGGTTTTGAATTTTGAAATTCTGT
>SKOL01000294.1 GCA_007120055.1 Anaerobacillus sp. | reverse complement strand
TAAATCTAATTCATTAGGTAAACCAGATGTAACAGCACAAAAACGACAAGCACGAGTGCAAATCTTTCCTAAAATCATAAATGTTGCTGTCTTTCTTTCTGCCCAGCATTCATAAATATTGGGACACTTGGCTTCCTCACAAACTGTTTGTAATTCTTTGTTTTTCATTAACTTTTTTATATCTTTAAAAGACTTGTTCGTGGTTATTTTTGTTTTTAACCAAATTGGCTTTTGTTGTTGTTTGACTTTATTTTCATTCATTCATACCCACTCCAAAGTTGAAAAAAGATTATAATAATGATTTTATTTAATAAACTGTATAGCTCATGATATACATCTATTAATTGAGTAATATCATGAGCTAAATAATCACTATCATTGAAAAAGGAAAGCCTACCTATTGTATTAATCGATTAGGGTCTTCTAATAGAGTTGCAACATCTGTTATAAATCTAGCTGCCGTAGCACCATCCGTAACCCTATGATCTACAGAAAGAACTGGTCTCATAATTTTTTTCTCCATTAATTGCCCTTCATTCATCACAAGTTGCGTCATAAATCTTGGAATACCTAAGATAGCTGCTTCTGGAGGATTAATAATGGGATTAAAGGAATTAATCCTGTACATGCCTAAATTACTTATGGTAAATGTACCACCCTCAAAATCACTTATATTGAGACCACCTTTTTCAGCTCTTTCTTTCAAATCTACTAATTCACTCTGAAGATTATATAAACTTTTATTATTTACATCTTTAATAACTGGAACGACAAGACCACGAGGGCTATCCATTGCAATACCGATATTCACTTCTTCAAATTGAACAACGTGATCATCTCTCCACGCTGCATTTAAGTACGGGTGATTTAATAAAATACATGCTACAGCTTTTGTAATAATGACAGTATAGGAAGGACGATAATCTAAACTATTCCTTAATTGAGTTATTTTTGTACAATTAATTTCTGTTTCCAATTGAAACTGTGGTGTACTCCAACTTTTTACCATCCTTTTACTCATTATTTTATGAACGGTTGACAATTTAACTTTCTTTTCAATCATTCGTCTCAATCCAAGCAACTACTTCGGTTACATCTACCGTCTCACCATTTTCTACTACAATCTCCACTAATCTTCCATTGAGATCTGATTCTACATCTGTAGTTGCCTTATCTGTCTCAACCTCAAATAAGACATCCCCTTCCTCAACTTCATCCCCAACTTTTTTGTACCACTCAATAATTGTTCCTTCTTCCATATCTAAGCCTACTTTAGGCATTATTACCTCTTTTTTCATAAACGCCTATCCCCCTTTTAATTATTATCTAAATAGAAAATCATTATTTCAATTCCAAAAAAATTATTCTTTACCAATTTTCAACTTAAAAATATTGTTAAGTTAATAAGATTGTATATTGTTAAACTTTAGTCATCGTTAACGATTTATTTACTGCATCAATAATACTTTCTACATCTGGTATAAAGTACTTTTCTAATTTTTTTGCATATGGTACCGGTACATTTGGTGCTGCCACTCTTTGAATAGGAGATTTTAAATGGCTAAATGCTTTTTCTTGGATTTGTGCAGCTATCTCAGCACCAAAACCACCTTTTTTACACGCTTCATGAACAATAACTACATGCCCAGTCTTTTTTACTGAATTAACTATTGTTTCTGCATCAAAAGGCTCTAATACTCGTACATCAACTACCTCTGCACTAATATTTTGCTTTTCTAATTTATCTGCTGCCTTTAGTGATTCGTTCATCATGGCAGAGTAGGAAACAATTGTTATATCTTTTCCTTCTTTTTTTACGTCTGATCCATATTCTACTTCATAAGGTTCTTCTGGAACTTCACCTTTTTTGTTATACAAAGCTTTATGTTCAATGAATACTACTGGGTTATTATCACGAACTGCACGTAATAAAAGACCCTTTGCATCATATGGAGTGGAAGGCATGATAACCCTTAAGCCAGGTATGTGACTTAAAATTGCTTCTAATGATTGTGAGTGTTGTGCAGCATTTCCTAACCCTGCACCACATTGAGTTCTAATTACTAATGGAACACTCGCTCTCCCACCATACATATACCTAATTTTTGCAGCTTGATTTAATATTTGATCAAAACTTACACCAATAAAATCAATATAAGATAACTCAACAATAGGTCGCATACCTGCAAGTGCTGCACCAACGCCACCACCTACAATAGCAGTCTCAGATATCGGTGTATCACGAACTCTACTCTCTCCAAACTTATCTACCAATCCATAACTGCAACGCAATTGTCCACCATAGCGTGCAATATCTTCTCCCATCAGAAATGTTCTAGGGTCACTTTCTAAAACCGTATGAAGTGCCTCATTAATGGCTTCCCTCACCGAAATTTTCCTCATACAATTACCTCCTATACCCATTCAATTTTCTCAAAAGTTGGATTATACAAATCGGCAATTAAATCATCTGTATCTGGATCAGGATCTAACTTAGCGGATTCTGAAGCCTCGATTACATGCTTTTCTTCTTCTTGGATAATTTGGTCTAAAATTTCTTCGTTAAGATTGTATTCTTCCAAAAGTACTTTCCTACAATTTAAAATAGGGTCTTTCTTTTTCCATTCATCTATTTCTGATTTATCTCGATAATTAGATAAGTCACCAAAGTAATGACCACTGATTCTATACGTATCAGCTTCAATTAAAACTGGACCTTCTCCGTTCTTAGCTTTCGTTACATAATGCTCAATTGTTTTATAAACCTCAATAACATTATTACCATCAATGGTTTCCCCTGGCATTCCGTATGCCTTTGCTCTCTCTGCAATACGATCAATAGCTATCGTATTACTTATATGGGAAGAGATTCCATATTTGTTGTTTTCACATACAAATATAACCGGTAACTTCCATACAGCAGCCATGTTCAAAGCTTCATGAAAGGAACCTTGATTAGAGGCACCATCTCCAAAAAAACTTACAGCTACATTTCCGTTATTACTTAAAAGGGATCCTAGTCCCGCTCCCATAGCCATAGGAATACCACCGCCAACAATACCGTTAGCACCGAGGTTTCCAGTATCTAAATCGGCAATATGCATGGAGCCACCTTTACCCTTACAATAACCTGTTGTTTTACCAAGTAGCTCTGCATACATCCTCTGTAATTTAGCACCTTTGGCAATACAGTGACCATGTCCCCTGTGAGTTGAAGTGATATAGTCACTCTGATTTAGCGCTGCGCAAACACCTGTAGCTATAGCTTCTTGACCAATATAAGTATGAACAACAGCACGGGTTAAACCACGCTTTGCCAGTTCATTTGCTTGGTTTTCAAACTTCCGTATTCTAACCATCATTCGAAACATATCTAACAGTTTACCTTCTTCTACTTTAACTTCACTGCTCATGTTTTACCCCCTTGTTATTTTCATATTTTTATATAAATCAATCAATTTTAGTTGAATTTTAATTCTATTGGCTTCTCCAAAACTCTAAAGATACTTTTACCTCTTCGTGATTTTGTGCTGCTTCATCTAAAGTTAAGCCGTGTTGTATAGCTAAAACTGTATCTTTAATAGCTTTTGCACCAGCAGTTGCACCTTGAGGATGTCCATAAATCCCCCCACCTGCCATTAAAATTGTGTCATTTCCAAGTATGTTTAAGATATGTGGTACACTTCCAGGGTGAATTCCACCAGCCATCACTGAAAATGCCTTGTTCACTGAATATAATTCTGATGTGAGAGCATTATGAATTTCTATTAATTCATTCGTTGCAAAGCCGAAACGTCCTGAATCAGGGTACACTAGATTCATATCTGTTCCTATAATTCTTGGTATCTTTCCACAAAGTAACATGGGAGAAATTCCATTATTGCTAGATTTATACATGCCACCAGTTCCTGCACAATGTCCAAAAATCGGTAGTTCGTGTTTATTGTCTTTTAAATACTTAACAAGATCTTCAATTATCCCCCAGCCTAAAGCGTTATAATTTACCATTAACGAGTTAGCCCCTGCTTCAATAGCTCTATTAGCTCGATCAATTAACTTTTCACCAGTAATATTGATACAATATAATACGTTTTCTTTCCCTACACCTCTTAGGTGTTCCATAACAGTCCTTACTCTTTTTACCATTGGAGAATATTCTGTTTCACTCAAGAGCTCGTCGTCTTTAATTAAATCTACTCCCCCCAATGCTGCATCAACTGCTCCTTTTGCACTTACTTCAGGTTCTACACCGATACAAGGTTTTAAAATAGCTCCTATTAACGGACGGTCCTTTACATTAAGTAATTCCCTCATTCCCGCCACCCCTAGAATTGGTCCTGAGAAGTTATCTAAAATCTTTCTAGGAAACTCTATATCTATGAGCTTAATACCATCCTGCGAAAGAACATTACCCGCAACTGTGCTCATAATCATAG
The DNA here is from genome assembly GCA_007120055.1 of Anaerobacillus sp. Next base: position 2,371 of record SKOL01000294.1, on the reverse strand, counting down.
GGATATTAGCTGGAAAATTTGCGATTGGAAATGAAATTCTTGTGATACATGAATTTGAAGCGGGCATATTATATATACTAATAACTTTGGCTCCATATTTTTCAAGAACTTCTGGCGTCTCCCCTTCAACATGTGTCCATGTACCTGCGCTTTGATCTAACGCAATCAACTTAGACCATTCATAATAATCTGTCTCATCATTAAAACTTAAATAGTAGGTTGCGATTAAAAAGTTTTCATTAGCAAATTCCGGTAATGCCAAAAAATCAATTGTTTTCATTTCAATCCTCCTTTTACTCTTTAAATAGATGTTTTTACAAATGTTCCTATAGTTACAATTGTTATTATAGACAAAGTTTACCATATAATATTTACAAATGTCAACAGGTGCACAATTGTAAAATTACATCTTTTTTAAATAAATTTATATAAAGGATCTCCGTGTTTCCTATAAAAAATGCACGGTCATAGACCGTGCATTGATAAGAAAATTAACCAGTCTGCAAACAAGTATACAAAAGTTTTACTATTATTAATCTACAGCCCCAAAAATCTACCAATTGTAATTAATAACCAAGTTATTGGATTTCCACCTTCAGATAAACTAGAAACTAGTGCAGTTCCTTCAGGTATGTTATATCCTGTAATTCTAGCTAAATTCGTATGGGCAGTTGCCAATGCAGTAGCAACCCAGAAATAAACTGCAAATATTACTGTACCGGCTAACACTATATGAAGTACATTACCTTTTGCGTACGATGTAAGAGGAATCAAAAACCATGGTATCGCTACTAAACTAGCAATAGCTAGCATTTGATTTCCAGGGATTAACGACATAAATGTAACAATAGGTGTCATAATTAAAATAGCTGAAAGTGTAGCTGGGTGACCAAGGATTGTTGACGCATCTATACCAATAAAAACCTCTCTACCCTTCATATATTTCTGAGTAAATTCTCCAGCTGCACTTGCAATTGCTAAGAGTCCTTCCATTAAAACTGCAATCATTTTTGGAATTAATACTAAAACCGCAGCCATTTGAAGCCCCATTACTATAACTGTTTGAGAATCAAAGCCTGCCATTAGACCTATTAAAACTCCTAAGAAACCTCCAACTACAACCGGTTCGCCTACAGGGCCAAGTTTCTCCTGAATAGTTTCTGGATCTGCTTTAATATCCTTAATAACTGGAATTTTTTGCACAAGTTTGACTACAGGAATTCCAATGATCGCGGTTGGTATAACTGCACCTGTAGGCCAACTTACACCAGGCATATCATAAAACTTTTGATAATTTGGAGCTACAATATCTGCTACCTTCCAAGTTATAATCATATAAATTGCTGCTACTAAAACACTAAACCAAATACTTTCTGTAGCACCGTAAGCTAACGCACCGGCAGCACAGAATGACCAATAATTCCAAAAGTCAATCATAAGCGTTTTAGTAAATCTAGTAAGTAATAAGATAATATTCAATGCAATTGCAGTCAAAATAATTAATACCGCAACCGGTGAACCCCAAGACATTCCAATTAAGCCCCATCCTACATCAACTATTCTCAATTCCCAACCAAAACGTAAAACCATCGCTTCCGTTGCGGGCCCCATTGCAGCTATTAACATATCAACAACTAAGAATAGCCCTACGAACCCAACAGCTGAAGTAAGAGCTGATCTAATTGTCTTGCCTATATCTACTCTAAAAATTAGTCCAAGAATCAATAGAGCAAAAAATAAGATACCTCCACCACCTAATCCGGTAAACCACGTAAACGCAGAATTGAAAGTTTCTAACATTTATCCCTACCTCCTTTATTTAATAGATATACACTCCATCATTAAAGTTAGAATATTCAATAATTTTACACTCCAATTATTCTGTTAAGACCTTTTTGATATCTGCTATCGCTTTATCTTTTCCAACCCCAGAAATAAATGCTACACCATTAATTCTTGGAGCATTAAGTTCGATTGTAACAGGCGTCATCGTTACATAAAGATCAACATCCCCCATTGATAAAACTGTTTTTAACTCTGCAACCCTTTTTTGTATAATTTCTGCATCTATCCCTAATTCTTTTACAATCTTCTTCACCTGATCAATACCTAACGTAGAAGTTGCAAATCCTGCACCACATACAACAACAATTTTCTTTTTAGCCATTTTTTCATCCTCCTAATATTTTTAAAAATTAAGAATTTTTGAGGTGTATTTCCTTAATACTTTACTTTTACATAAGTGATTATCTTTTACATTCTCTGAGAAGCTATCCTTTATTACTCACTTATTATGCTTTTCATTTATTCTGTCTCTACAACCATTTCTCCCCTACTTAATTGCGACTGAACAATATCTTGTATCTCTTTC
>SKOL01000550.1 GCA_007120055.1 Anaerobacillus sp. | reverse complement strand
TGGTGACGGTAAGTGACAACGGTGTTGGTATGAATCAAGAACAAATCGAAAAGCTAGGAACACCTTACTACTCAACGAAAGACAAAGGAACTGGACTTGGAACTATGGTCGTTTTTAGTATTGTAGAAATCATGGGTGGCACAGTAAAGGTCGATAGTGAAATTGGTAATGGGACATGTTTCACCCTTGAATTCCCACTATCTAAATAAACGTATCTCCCGAAATAACTAGCAAACCCACTATTAAAAATCACATCAATTTTAATTTCTTTGCTTCGAGCTGTTCTTGCAGCAACGATTTGAATTGTGATATATCTGCTTTAGTTTGAAAATATCTTTTCGGCAAAATTAATGCCGATGTTTTTGTCACGTATAGGAGAAACATATCGTTATATTCAATTGTTGATCTTATTTTTTCCCATGAATATTTTGATTGTAACTGTTCACTGTTAAGCCTTATTGTTTTAGGACTAATTACGTATTTCATTCTTTGTTTTAACATTGGATTTTGATCGTAGTGACGTTTATTTATCATTTTTAATATAAATTTTAAAAATACAAAGCCGATGTAGGTGATCGACAGCGGTAACGCCACGGTCAGAAACCAGCCAAACTCTTCAAACATCGTTATGTAAATCGCAATAAACATAAATAAAAATACGCTTATAAAATAACGCATCAAAATTTTCTTTGTATGATACTCACTATATTTTTTAAATTCTTCGTACGTAAGTTGCCCTTCGATGATGATTGTCATGAGTGCCTGTCACTCCCCGAATTTTCTTGTTTCACAAAAATGTTTCACAACCATTAAAATATGAAAGTTTTAAAAGTTGATACATCAATTTACAAACTTCTCCTATACTCCTCAAAACCAATAGGATAGGATTCCTATGATGATTAAAAACCATGCCGTAAAAAAGTTGATTTTGTAATATGTTTTATGTCCATGTTCGGAATATTCCAAACCGCGGTTAATAAACGTCAATCCTAGAAACACTAAAGCAACGGATAGAAGGCTTTTTTGATCTATTAAAAAGGATACGACAACTAAAATCACGGTAATCATTGAAAATAATAGGTCACATATAATAAATCTCGGTTTTCTCTTTCGCCAATCTTTCAGGGGGTGGAAAGCTTTATTTAATGTATTATCATTTTTCATTATAGTTCTCTCCTTATGTTTTCTTAAAATACTAGCTATATATGTATTGGCTATGTACTTTATAAACCCTTTATTTTTCTGGACTAGAGTCTGAATTGATTTCAAGAATACTTTGTCTAAAAAGTAAAGGACGCAATAAATCGCGCCCCATCTTAGATATTATATAAATTCAAACACTTGGATTTTCCCTATTTTTACAATAGATTATTACAACTTCGAGGCTGTCCAATTAATCACTCGATTTCGTCCTTTATCTTTTGCAAGATACAGTAATTGGTCGGTGCGGTCTACCCATTCTTTGATCGTCATGTCCGCTTCATACTGAGCTACCCCAGCAGAGAAGGTAATCGTAATATTTTCGTTTCCTACTTTTGCTAACGGTAATTGACGTATCTCTTTTAAAATCCGTTCTAATATTAACGTCGCATCTTCTTCATTTGTATTTGGCATGAAAATGATAAATTCTTCCCCACCATAGCGAGCGAGCAAATCCGATTGTCGTAGTTGTTTTTTTACCGCAGCAGTTAGGCCTTGTAAAATTATATCGCCAACAGAATGACCGAAGCGGTCATTAACTAATTTAAACCGATCGATATCAAAAACTGCGATACACATGTTTGCAGGAATTCTTTCTAATCTTTGGATTTCGATCATCATTTGATTTTCTAAATATCTTCGGTTAAAAACTCCAGTTAGTGGGTCATAAAATGCTAATTGCTCAAACTCCTTTGCTCTTGTTAAAATACGGCAAACCCTTGCGTTCACTTCTTCAAATTGGAACGGCTTTGTTACGTAATCGTCAGCTCCTAACTCCAAACATTTAATTTTATCATTAACATCTGAACTTCCTGATAAAACGATTAATGATATCCATTTTAGTTGCGGGTTATCTATTAAAAACTGAAACAATACATAGCCAGATTCTGGGATCATCATTAAATCTAAAATAATTAAATCGTATTTATTATTTAATAACTTTTGCTTTGCAACACTCACATCATGGGCATCGTCGACGTTAAAACCCTTTTTCATAAATTTCCTTACAACCAAATTTCTTAAATCATCGTCGTCATCAATAATGAGTAGAGATGAGCCGTTGATTTCGTCCGTTATAATATGAGGTCGAATTTTTTGTTGTTCATTTTTATCTTTATTCATAAATAACCACTACCTTATTTAAATAGTCCTCTAAGGCTCGTAATTGTTGTTCAATTGCTACTTTATCTTTATTTTTCGCAGCCATTTCTATGACATAACCAATCTCTGAAATTTGATCAAATCCATAACCACTTCCGTTCCCTTTCATACTATGGCCAATGAGCTGAATTTGTTCAAAGTCGCCCTTCGTTAAAGCTTTTAAAATTGTCTCGATATCTTTCTTTCGATTGGCCATATAACCCGGAATTAAGTCTACTAAATCTTCATCAATATAGACGTAAACCTTATTTTCCCCATCATTGTTGGACATTGATATTCCCCCCTACCCATTAAGAGCTGTACTTAGTGATAAAATCTAGTAACGTTTGTTTTTTTATTGGTTTTGATAAATAATCATCACAACCAGCCTTTAGGCATTTTTCACGATCCCCTTCAAAAGCGTGGGCTGTTAAAGCGATAATTGGCGTGCTTTCACGTTGCATTTCCTCTTCCCACTGACGAATTGTTTTCGTGGCCTCATACCCATCTAAAATCGGCATTTGAATATCCATAAGCACGAGGTCAAAATCTTCATTTTTATATATATTAACGGCTCCTTGACCATTTTCAGCTAATATTACTTGATGGTTTGTCTTTTTTAAGAACGATTTAAACAATAATTGGTTATCTTCATTATCTTCAACGAGTAAAATTTTTAATGAAGCTTGAGATGTTCCACCTGGAAACTTTGGTGCTGCTTCAGCTCCTTCTGTTCGTCTCAGTGATAAAGACGGATCATTAGTCGCGCTTCCTTCATGAAGTGGCACATAGAAATAAAAAGTACTTCCATTCCCTTCTTCACTTTCCACACCAATCTCTCCACCCATCGCATCAACAATTTTTTTTGATATGGCCAGTCCGAGTCCAGTTCCACCGTACTTTCTTGTCGTCGACGAATCGACTTGAGTAAATTTCTCAAATATTTTCTCCTGCTTCACTTTCGGAATACCAACACCTGTATCAATAATCGAAAATAATAAGCGTTGATCCGTTTGTGACGCTCGCTCGACACGAACAATGATTTCCCCTTGTTCCGTGAACTTTATCGCATTTCCGATAAGGTTAATTAAAACTTGCCTTAAACGATCTGGATCACCTTTTAAATATTTCGGCACATCAGGACTTATATGAGTAATCAGTTCTAAGTTTTTACTATGTGCTCTTAAAGCTAGAAGTTCAGTTGTTCTTTCAACGGTATCTTCCACTGAAAAATCAATATTCTCTAATTCCAAATAACCAGATTCTACTTTTGAAAAATCAAGAATATCATTAATTAAAATTAATAGATTATTCCCTGCTTTTTTAAAGGTTGAAACATATTTCTTTTGCTCTTCGTTTAAGCTTGTTTCTTCTAGTAACTCGGTCATTCCAATAATCCCATTTAGAGGCGTGCGAATTTCATGACTCATTGTAGCAAGGAAATCCGTTTTTGCTTGATTTGCCGCTTCTGCTTTTTGCTTTGCTTCGTTTAACTCTTTTAATAAAACTTCTTGTTTTTCTTGTTGCTCGGTAATCTCTATGTTTTGCGCAATGATTTCTTCATTTTGCGCCTCTAAATTATCCATCATATCACGTAAGTTTTCAGCCATCACATTGGAGGCTAATGCTAACTTACCAATTTCATCACTATGAAACTTATCCTTTGGAATACTAACATTAAAGTCGCCTTTTGATATTTTTTCAATTAAGTTCGTCATTTGTGAGAGCGGTTTTAATGAATTTTTTATACCAAGTGAAATAACGATGATCAGAATAATTAGTGTTACTGTGGCAATCGCTACAATCCAATAAATAACATAGTAAAAACTTTGTAAAATATACTCTTTTTTCACATTACTTTCATAAAACCAGTAATTATCGAAGCCTTCTACCGTAATAGGTTGAAAAACTCTTAATACCTCTGCGTCCATATATAACGAATGGTCATAAAATAATATTTCTTGTAATTCATTAGGATCAGAGAATAAAAGTTCACTTTTTTTAAAAAATTGACCTACTTGCTCGCTATCGCTTCCGTGGACAATATAGGAACCATCACTTGTTAGTAGATTACTAGAACCAGACACAGGCCGATTTTCTACAATCATATTTTGAAAAAATTCCATAGAATAATCGAAGCCAAAAACGCCTAGAAAATCACCTTTTTCATCTAAAATTGGTGTAATAAAGGAGGTAATCAACACTTCTTCACCAGAAATCGGATATATATACGGATCAAACATTATCGGCTGTTTCGTTTCTTTCGGTAAAAAGTACCATTCAGCATCACGGTCGTTGTAATCTAAAATTTGCTCATAACTTATCTCATCATTATTTCGTGACCACCAAGGAATAAATCTCCCTGTATGATCGTGAAATGTTTCGTTTTTATAAGCGAAATCTTGGCCATCAAAAGCATCGGCTTCCCAAACACTGTAAACATTCAAAACTTCGGTGTGATTTTCTAAAAATGTTTGATACAGCTCGATGACACTTTCTCTCGTAATCGCATTCATTTCTCGTAAACTTAAAATATATTCATTTAAATCATTGAACGATTGACTAGAGTGACCGATCTTATGTGAGATGTTTTCTGCGTGCACTAGCGCATCTCTCTTCGCATATTTTTCTGCATTTTCTATACTAGTATTATAAATAATATTGCCGACAATAAAAACGGCTACGATAATAGCGATCGTTAGTACTAAAATGGTTAATATATTAATACGATTCGCTAACTTTAAATTTCGAAACATAGTGCCTCCTTTTTGTGAGTGCCTGTCACTCCCCGAATTAACTCAAATCCACTCGAATTTTCTTGTTTCACAATGACGTTTCACACGGTAGAAGTATATAGGGCGCAATCATTTGCGCCACTTATAAATTTGAATGAAGAATGAAGAGCCACCATTTTTTTGATTTTCCTTCACTGTCCCTCGTTAATTTCCTTCAGTCGCCTATGTGAATGCATCTTATGTTAACTGTTGTTCAGCAAATTCACGATACAGCCGATGTCCGTTCACTAATTCAGCATGTGTACCGACTCCGGTGATTTCACCTTTTTCGATAAAAATGATTTTATCGGCATTGACAATCGTTGATAAGCGGTGGGCAATTACGAAGGTTGTCCGCCCTTCCATTAGACGTGTTAATGCTTGTTGAACGATTTTTTCGGACTGACTATCTAAGCTTGCGGTCGCCTCGTCCATCATTAAAATTTTCGGATCTCTTAAAAACGCTCGAGCAATGGCGATCCGCTGCCTTTGTCCTCCTGAAAGTTTAATACCACGCTCTCCTACTTCTGTATCAAGCCCGTTCGGAAACTGCTGAATAAATTGTTCGGCATAAGCCATCTTTGCGACTTCCCACAAACGCTCATCGTCAATATCCGTTTCGATACCGTAAGTAAGATTTTCACGAATAGTCCCAGCAATCATCGGACTATCTTGTGATACATAACCTATTTGACTTCGCCACGATGCCAAGCTGATTTCATTGATCGGCGTATTTCCAATTAGAATTCGCCCTTCCTTCGGCTCGTAAAAACGTTCCAATAATCCAAACACCGTCGTTTTCCCTCCACCACTAGGGCCTGCGAATGCCACCATCGTACCTGGTTGAACCTGGAAGGAAACATTTTGTAAGACCGGTTCCTCCTCATTATAAGAAAAAAAGACATTTTCAAAGCGAACTGGTTGATTTGTAATTTCCATTTCGATGCCATCTGGCCCTTGCTCATCCTCAAGCTCTAATATTTCAATCATCCGTTCAGTTGCCCCTTTTGCTTTTTGCAATTGTGTAAAAAACATCGTAAATACCGTAAGTGGCATAATGATTTGAAACAAATAAAGAATAAAGGCGACCAATGACCCTGTTGTCATTGTACCTTCTGCAACGCGGATCCCACCATAACCAATGATTACCACAAGGATCCCCATGATCACTAATTGCATGAGTGGACCTATAACTGCTAAAATTCTTGATTCCTTTAACCCATAAGCTAGTAGGTTGCTGATTCCTTCGGTTCCTTTTTGCTCTTCGGCTTTTTCCGCATTGCTCGCTTTCATTAAGCGAACTTCACTGATCGTTTGTGTGATTTTTCCTGAAAATTGAGCGGTTTCATCTTGTAACCCATGCGAAATTTTTCGCATTTTTTTACCGAGGGGACGCATGATGAAAATCGTTACCGGAACGACCGTTAGCATTAAAACCGTCATTTTCCAATCCATAATGACTAAAATGATGACAGCACCGATGATTGAAATGATCCCAGTAATAAATTGCGGAAAGTGCTGCGAGATTAAATCTTTCACAACTCCAGTATCATTAACGATACGACTGACCGATTCCCCACTCGTTTTACGATCAAAATAACTCACTGGTAGTCGAATAACTTTTAATAACATTCTTTCACGAAGTCGAGCGACAATATTTTGACCTACATATGCGAGGAGATATCTAGACATAGCATCCAAC
>SKOL01000600.1 GCA_007120055.1 Anaerobacillus sp. | reverse complement strand
TTTGGCTTACGCAAATTAATTTTGAGTGGGAGGGGTACCCCTCCCACTCAAAATTAATTCATCTAACATAAAAAAGTTATAAAAACACTTGACTAGAGGTAAGAAAGAGGCTGGGACAAAAGTGTCTGACACCACGCGGACCCTACTAAATATAGACGGACATATTTATCATATGTCTATATTCGGTGCCGAGCGGTTTCTGACACTTTGTTTTGTCCCAGCCTCATTTTTCATAAACCATTATTTTTCTTGTTCTTCTTTCAGCTTTATTAGATCTTCCTCTGTTATTCCGGTTAACTTACGAATTTCTTAGATTGTATATCCTCCTGCTAGCATTTGTTTAGTCACTTTAATAAGCCATTTTTCAATACCTCGCTCAAAACCTTTTTTCTCCCATGAAGTCATCAGTTCCATGATTCGATCTACCTCATTTCTTATATTAAAAAAATCACGCCAGTTTTTGCGTTTCAGTTATAGTGTGTAATAGTTGAATGCTAGTTTCATTTTGCACTCTCCGTGAAACAATCGCTGTGAAACAAAGTGTTGAGGGGAGTGACACACAACACCAATATACTTTTAATAATAATTTATATAAAAACTGTTGACACCTTGTTTTTAGGACTGTAACATAAAAAGTTGCACTAAGGAAACTTTTGTGTGTACAAACAATAAAAAAGGAGATGGGAAAATGTTTTTTGTTAAGGAAAAGGCGGAGAGGTTTTTAATAATATTGCTTCTTTTATTATCAATGGTTCTATTAGCTTGTGGAACTGAAACAACGTCAGAAGTTGTTAAGTCAAATGATGGGGAGGAAGTAAATGATAAAGAAAATACAAGTAAAGTAGATTATGGTATTAAAGAATTAGTGATTAGCTTTACACCTGAAGCAGACCCTATAAACCTTGAATTGGAAAAGGATGGTTTAGCTTCATACTTGTCAGACGAATTAGGTATTGCGGTGAAAGCACAAGTCGATGCCGATTATACGGCAACTGTTGAAGCGATGCGTGCTGGTCATGCTCATATTGCGACTAATCTTTCCCCCGTACAAGCAGCTTTTGCGAATAAAATGGCAAATGCTCATTTAGTTCTAAAGGAAGAAAGAAACGGTCAAAGTTTTTATCATTCTAAATTCTGGGTCCTTAAGGATAGTGGAATTGAAGCGATAGAAGATCTTGAAGGAAAAACGATCGCTTTCAATGATCCATTGTCAGGTTCAGGTTATTTAATGCCAGTTGCAAAGCTGATCGGTGAAAGTTTAGTTGAAGATGCAGACGATCTCCAAAATTTCTTTAGTGAAGTTTATTTTGCAGGAGGGACCGAACTATCATTGAGAGCCTTAATTGAAGGAATGATTGATGTAGCAGGGGTGTCTGAAAACGGCCCAGGTGTGTTTTTGTCAGAGGAGGAGCGTGAAAGAATCACCTATGTTGCTCAATCCGATCCAATGCCAAGACATGCGATTGCCGTTAGTGGTGATCTTCCTGATGAACTAGTTGAAAAGATTACAGAGGCATTTTTAAAATTAAATGAACCAGAATACAATGACCTTCTTCAGGGGCTCTATGGATGGACGAAAGTTGTTCCTGCTGATGTCGAACTGTACCTTCCACTTATCGATAAGGCGCAAAAAGCAGGAATAATAGGGGAATAGGTGATCTATGATGACATCTAAAAAGAAAATGATTGATGCTGAACATGTAGAAATAGTTTACCCAAAAAGAAAAGGGTTGGAGACTACTCCGGCCCTTCAGGGTTTTTCATTAAAGGTAGAAGAGGGAGAGTTTATCGCTATAATCGGTGAAAGTGGTGCGGGTAAGACAACGTTTTTACGAAGTTTGACGGGCTTCGTTCTTCCTTCTTCTGGAAAGTTAGTTGTTAATAATATTGATGTGATGCATACGAATAAGAAAAAGATCTATGAATTACGACGAAATGTGGCAACCATCTATCAAAGTTTTAATCTTGTTGAGCGTATGAGTGCTCTTGAAAACGTGCTGTGCGGTAGACTGGGGTACATTGGAAACATACGCGGTTTACTTGGTCTTTTTCCAAAAAAGGATAAAGCGTTTGCTTATCGCACATTAGTGGATTTAGGATTAGAAGAACGAATACATTACAGGGTTGATCAGTTGTCTGGAGGGGAACGACAGCGTGTTGCTATTGCTCGTGCACTTGTTCAACAACCTCAAATTGTATTAGCTGATGAACCTGCAGCAAGTTTAGATATATCATTAACAAAGTTTGTTCTTAATACGCTTAAAGATTTAAATAAACAGAATGGGTTAACAGTTTTGGTGAATTTGCATGATATAGAATTGGCTAAAATGTATGCAACCCGTATTATCGCTTTACAAAAAGGGCATCTAGTGTTCGACGGGGCGCCTGAGAAACTAACAGATGATTTGCTGGAGGTGATTTATAATGAGTATGAACACGGAGAAGCCTCTAAATCAAACGAATAAAAATACAACGTATATCCCTCCTAAGCGACCTCTTAGCTATTTTATAAAATTAGTATTAATAGTTGGAGTTGTGTTATTGCTTCATTTTTGGTCAGTACGCGGGATAGAGGTCAACCCTGACCGCATCAGCTTTGAACGAACTATCGACTTTTTAAGTCGTACATTCCCGCCAAATTGGGAAGTTACACAAACGGTCATGGGCGCAGCTCTTGAAACCCTTCAAATTGCCATTATTGGGACAACAGGTGGTGCTATTCTCTCCATCCCCTTTGGCTTTTTAGCAGCATCAAACATTGTGCACCCTGCAATTAGAGTGTGCGTACGAACACTATTGAACGTGATTCGAAGTATCCCCCTAATTTTATATGCACTCTTTTTTGTTGTTGCTGTAGGTCTAGGACCACTAGCAGGTACTTTAGCAACGATTATTTATTCTGTTGGCATGTTAGGGAAGTTTTATTCTGAAGCGATAGAAGCGATTGATCCAAAACCTGTCGAAGGGATTTTATCAACAGGGGCTTCAAAATTAAATGCCCTCCGTTACGGTATTATTCCTCAGGTCTTACCTCACTTCATTGCCTATACCTTCTATCGTTTTGAACTTAACTTTAGAGAAGCAACGATTCTTGGATTAGTAGGTGCGGGAGGAATTGGGTTTTATATTACGCTATATATGCGTAGTTTTGAATATACAAGGTTAGCGACTGTTACTTTTATTATCCTAATTATGGTCGTTGTCATCGATATGTTAAGTTCATATTTGAGAAAGAAAATAACATAATATTAAACAAAAAAACTATTTATGAAACCTAACGGTCGGATAAAGAAATTACAGTTTGTCAGTGCCTGGCACTTAACTTATTAACTTATTTAGTACGTTTTTAATCTTTTACACTTTAGGCAATGCTAAAGAGAAATGAAGTGATAAAAGAATATTCATCATGTGAGTTTTCCAAAAAAAATGTCCGGCCGAAATCTCGAGCGAGTCTCTAAAATTCGTTAGAAGTGCTCCTGCGGTTACTCGTCGCAAAGCAGCACGAAGTCTTTGCTAAGATGCTTGACATGATGTAATTGAGGTCAGTAGCTTTACAGCGAAGTGAGAGAATTCGATCGGCATTTACATAGTAGATGGTGACGATTACCGTCATGATGGTTTTGCATGTAATTACAAGGTAAAAGGATGAGACGTTTTTATGAAGCAATTACAAACTATTCCAAAAAATAAACCGTACAAATATGAAGGTTCGCTTGCTGAAGGGATAACTTTGTATTTCGGAACAGGAAGAAAAGAAACTGTCGATCAAAAAAAGTGTAAACAGTTAATCGACCATTTCAAAGGACAAACGATATTAGTTGGTCGATCTTTTAATAACCCACCCCCTGATAGCTTAGGTGAATGGCTTATTGAGCATGTTTCTAAGAGAGCGATTGCATCCTACGTTGCTCCAATTCTTGTTGAAGAAGGTTACGCAAAATGGATCGGCTCAAAGGAACTTCAATTTAACAAATAAATTCGTTGAAAGGTGTAGCGAGAGATGGAAAATATCAACTACGAAGAAGAATTAAAAAAACGATTAGATAACCCGAAGGTAAGGCGGATACGAGAAAGTAATGAGTTTTACTTTCAAAAAGCAATCGATAAATACAAAGAATATATTAGTCTAGAAGTACCTGAGTCAGTGTTAAATGCATTAATCGAAAAAGCAAAGGAAAAGCCGTTTTCTTATAAAAAACTTTTAGAAATGTATGATCCAACTTCAATAGAAGGAAAGATGTGGAAGGTGATCGGTGAACTAGTTAGTTATATTGATAAAAACGCTGCGATGAAGCATGTGCTTAATCAATATGAAGACAAGAGAACAATGGCACTTGCGGGTGTTAGGCAAAATATTTGGGTGCAATACTTGTTAAGCTACAAATTAAACCGTGAACTAGAAGAACTACCACCCATTATAAAAAATGCACTTGAGTACCTTCAAAATCCTATGCAAGAATTAACCGCCCTAAAAGATGCTCATAAAGAGTCGATACTAAATACATTTTTTCATGGAAATAAAAAATTACTATTTGAAGGAATGAGAAATCTAGGTTATAAGTGTAAAAACCCAATGAACGAGGGACTCTTATTTTCAATCGTTTTTTATTCTGATGGAATCAAAGAATTGTGGTTTGATCCATTACCTGAGAGAACGAGTGAAGGTACAGAAATGAAAGTATGGATATTTGCGCCAGGGGAAAATGGATATAAATGGGATGAATTTAGAAAAGAAGGAATTATGGCTATTGGTTGGGACGATATGGGTGATTTAAAAGAATACGATAGTAAGAAAAGCATGGCCAACCGCCTGAATGAGCTTGAAAAATCTGAAGGTAGTCGTAAAAATGATAGTCATGCTTTATGGCAATTTTGTCATGATATCCAAATTGGCGATAAAGTGTATGCAAAGACTGGAACTAAAACGATATTAGGAGTTGGAGAGGTGATTTCTAATTATCGATATGATGAAAATCGAGATGAATATAAACATGTAAGAAAGGTCCAATGGCTTAAAGCAGGTCAATGGACGACTGATGAAAAGTTTGCGAGCAAAACTTTAACAGACATAACACCTTATGAAGATTTTTGTTTTAAAGTGGATCAATTAGTTAATCAAACTCATGCTACTCAAGCTGATGAGGATTGGGAAACTTATACCAAAGCAGACTTTCTACAAGATGTCTTTATGAGTGAGGATGAGTATGAAACATTGACGGAATTGCTACAGAGAAAGAAAAATATTATTTTACAAGGGGCTCCAGGAGTAGGGAAAACCTATGCAGCCAAACGGTTAGCTTATTCGATCCTCGGAGAGAAAAATGAAAAGTTAGTAAAATTAGTTCAATTCCATCAAAGTTATTCATATGAAGACTTCATTATGGGATATAGGCCCGTCGAGAGAGGTTTTTCATTAAAATATGGATCTTTTTATAAATTTTGCAAACAGGCCGAAGAGAACTTAGACCAATCACATTTTTTTATTATTGATGAAATTAATAGAGGTAACTTAAGCAAAATTTTTGGTGAGTTGTTAATGTTAATTGAAGCTGATAAGCGCGGTGAAAAAATGTTGTTGACTTATGAAGATGCGAAATTTTCTGTTCCTGAGAATGTTTATATTATAGGGATGATGAACACAGCCGATCGAAGCTTAGCGATGATCGATTATGCACTGCGTAGGCGTTTCTCATTTTTTGAACTTGAACCGGCGTTCGGGAGAGCGTCTTTTGAACAATATTTAATAAAAAACAATGTTGAAGAAAAGTTAGTGAATAAAATTATCGAAAAACTTTCTAATTTGAATAGACAAATTGAAGACGATGTAAATCTCGGTAGTGGTTTTCGCATTGGCCACAGTTATTTTTGTGATTTTGTTAACCCAAACAATAATTGGTACGAAAACATTATTTACTACGATATAGCACCACTATTAGAAGAATATTGGTTTGATGACCCTGAAACAGCAAAAGAACATAAAGCAGAATTACTTAGGTGATTACAATGCAAGAGAAACCGCATATTCCAATTAAAAACATTTATTATATGCTTTGTTATGCATGGGATATCTTACCTCGTGGAAATGACAGGTTGACAGGAGTCGAATCTTTCGACAACATATATAACTTACTTGCAAAGATCATGATTAATGAAGTTAACCTAATTATTAAAAGGGGATTTCATCGTGAATACATTCAATATGAAGAGGAGCTATCTTTAATTAAAGGAAAAATTGATGTTGCTAACTCCATTAGGCAGCAATCATTAATTCGTAAGCGTTTGATCTGTCATTTTGATGAGTTTTCCGATAATGTTCCATTCAATCAAATTTTAAAGTCAACGATGAGTGTATTAATAAAGGCACCGTACTTAAATCATGAATTTAAAAAACAGTTAATATCGATCCGTTACTATTTTGCGAACATACATGAGAAAAAGATGACAAAGCAAATGTTTTCTAATTTAAAATACAGCCGTAATAATATGCATTACAAAATGCTCATGCATATTTGTGAGTTGATTTATTTAGGGTTGCTATCAAATGAAAAAGACAACAAAATAAAGTTTGTAGAATTTTTACGAAATGAACAAATGTCTCATTTATACGAGAAATTCGTCCTCAATTTCTATAAAAAGCATTTGCCATCAAACATATACAAAACTTATTCACCTAAAATCGATTGGAACTTAGACGTTGATTTTTCTCATGTTGGCTTAGAATATTTACCACAGATGAAAACGGACATCGTTATTGAAAACTTAAATAAGAAAACACAATTGATTATTGATACGAAATATTACACTTCTGCCTTAAAATCAAGCC
>SKOL01000606.1 GCA_007120055.1 Anaerobacillus sp. | reverse complement strand
CTATAAACGGATTTATTCCTCCGACCACTAATGCATAACCAAACCAAAATAAAATAAATATCAAATACTCCCTCGGTGTGAGAAATTGAAAGAAATGATCAGGCAAAGCAAAGGTTACTGTATATAAAATGCCGATGATATAATGGTCAACGTCACTACCATGATTAGTGTTCGACTTAACGATAACGCTTTGAGTGGAATTGGTAAAGATCGAAATAAGGCCATTCTTTTACTAAATGGATCGTCCTTGATTGCTTGAAAAATTAAATATGGCCTCGACATAAATATGGCTGCAAACGATGGAGTTAGCACGATAAAAATAATATCTAGTAATGTATGATTATAAAATGTCGTTTCAGTACCAAACAGCTTTCTTACTGATTGATCAAGAAGAGTCGCTGTTATGAGCGCAAAGAATATCGTTACGACTAACGTCAAAGCAATCCTGACCCATTGTAGTAGCGAGAATGAAGTAAAAGAGTTATGCTTATATACGAGGAGAGGATTAATTATGGGAAAGAAAAGATGGAAAAAGAGAATCGTTAAAGAAACCGAAGACTTTGGTACTTGTGTATTACATTGTAAAGACTGTGATTATAAATTTGAGATGGAATGGGAAACAATTTTTGCAATACAAGAGTGTACTCATGGATATGTAGGATATCACTTAAATGATGTATTTATTGATTGCCCCAAATGTCATGAGATTATTTCGGATAATTTCGAGGATGAGCATATTCTACCAAATGAATCGAAAACAAAACCCAAAAAAACACTAGATGAGTTGCCATTTTGAATGTTCATCAACAGCATTTGAGAAGCCTCCATTATTCAATGTTAGCAAAATGGGTTAGCATTTCACTCTCCCCTTACTAACAAACCTTGTCATATCAAGGATTGGGGGCATTGGTTATATCATGTCGCCTGTTAAGTTAACGCACTCTTCACTTGAATAGCACTACTTTAACTACGCAGCCATAATCCGTATCAACTACATTGTATCCGTCTTTTTCTAATTGACATAAACATTACTAATCCTATAAAAAGTAAAGCTATCCCTCTTTTCATATTCAACCTCCTACCTTTTCTTTCACTCTTTTTCTCGTTAGCGACACAACAGTAGTAATAGCCTGTTCCACTATCGCTTCCGGTTGTTTAACAAGTACTTGCTACTAATTTTCTATTAGTTACTTACTTGGCTTATCATTTTTTTTATCCTCTTCATATGATTCTTCCATAATTCCATCATAATTTAATGAATATCCTTTATCATGATGCCGATCAGGATGACCTAACATATATGTATTTTTCCTTAATCGAATATAATTCAAAATTAGTGATCCGATTGCCAATATTAAACCAATATAAATGCCTATGTTAAAGTCGTATATTGCTGAAAAAATAAGTAATGGGGCAGAAAGAGTTATTAGTAGGTATTGAAGTGTTATTTTTTAATTTTCAATTCCTCCAATATTTTGCTAACTTCAATAGTTAAATAAAAATAAACAGGAACAACCACTTATTGACTGTTTCTCTTGTTTAAGTGACGCCGTTTTCTATTTGATAAGTCACTAAAATGGTACTGGAATTAAAACAATGTTCCCTTGTTTATGCATCATTCCAAACCTCATCATCTATATCATTATCCCAAAACTCGATGCTAATTTCACTCGCTTTGGTTAAATCTTCTGATAAACTTTTTTCTTTTTTTGTCTTTAAATATTCGGCAAAGTCTAATATTTTATCGACTTCTTGCACGGGGATTTCATCAATAATTTTTAGTAATTTTTCCTTTGCAGTATTCATGATGTTCATCACCTCTTTCATGAATATTTTATCTAATTATACCATTTTCAAACAGTTCAAACCATGTGTGTTTAAGTAACGCTCTCGTTCGTATCAATTTAAATATGCATTATAATTATCTCAAGTATCTAGACAAAAAAGACGTGTTTTCACGTCTTTTTTCACTCAATTTTATTTTAGCTATTTAGTCGTCAGTAGTAAAAACTAGTACTTCCTTTCTGCTTTGGTTATTCACCGTCCAGACAATATCCATTTCAAAGTTATAACCGTCTTCATAAGCATGTATAAATCTATGATTTTATTCATCTTTAAAACCTCTACTTTCTCATTTTTAATTGTTGGTCTTCCATGCGATAGACAATATCTGCAACACGCTCAACAAACGTACGGTCATGGGAAACAAGCAGAACCGTTCTTTTTCCATCTTTTGTTATCCCCCATTATTTTGCAAAATAAAAAATCACGGACATCTGCCAGTGATTGTGACTGACAACTCCCACAGCTAAAGCAGTGGGGTTCTAGGATACTTGCAAGCTTCTCAATGGTGCCCTTATCTTTCTTTTCAGAAAGAGTTTCCACCAAAGCACTGGCGTCCTTTTTCCTAAAACATTAACGGACGTATTGCGTAAGGGCAAGGCACGTCTCTCAACAAATAAAGTTTAATTTGGCTGAAACAAATAGATTTTTGCAAAAAAATAATCGCCTCTAATTTTAAGGCGATTTTTATAAATTTAATTATTGGATTCCTCTCGTTTATTCAATTTAATAATTTTATTTGATAAACTGTATGTAATTGAGCTGGATAGCTTTCAGCAATTGCACCATTATAAGTAATTTCAACTAGCTGTTCCGCTTTAATATCACCAATAGCTATACTATTATCGTTAGAATGTAGCAAAGTTGTATCTTGAACAGAAACCATGATTTTGTCAGCTGAGCTTAGTTCTGCAGATCCCTCTACTGGTTCTACCAGCAAATAAGTTTCACTTTTTTCAAGGACTGTTGCAACAAAGACAACCTCATTATTCTTTTCTTGTCCGACACACGCTACAAAAAAAGCAGTCATGAGTATTACACCCATCATTAATAAGCAATGTTTTTTCATTCTATTTACCTCCAGAGTATGACAAATTAGACAGGTAACGCTTTCAGCAATCAATTATTAAAAGCTAGTAAAACAATATCATTCTAAATGTTTTTTATAATAATTAATTGAAAAGCCTTGCACTATAAACATTATTAACACTAATACCCACATTGTATCTCTATATGTATCGTAGGGTATATAGTTGCGTCAAAACCATTCGCAAACTATATATTGCGTAATGTGGCTCATTTTTGGTAATGATGAAATTCAATCAGTTAAATGGAAAAATAAAATCTCCACTACGGTTTATAAACCAAGAATCCTCTTCTACAGTGACTAGAGCTAATCCACCATGAAAAGAAAGTGCATAATCAAATATCGGCTCAATTAATAGTTGATTCGTTCGATCAATCAAGCCCCACTTCCCTTCTATTTCCACCCAGGCTAAACCTTCTGAAAAGGATTGTGCGTGAGAATATTGTGGCTCAATCACAAACTCACCTTCATTGTTGATATATCCCCAAGATTCCCCTTTCATCACACTTGCCAGCCCATTTGAAAATGACTTTACACGATCATATCGAGGTTCAATGACCATCTCACCGTCCCTATTGATAAAGCCTCTCTTGCCATTTTCTGTTACACAGGCCAAACCTTCCTGAAAAGGACATCGAAAAAACTCCTCTTGATCAAATTCCATGACGACATTTCCTTCAGTATCAAGATAATACTCTGTTTTTTCGTTCTGAACTAAGGCAAGGTCTTCATTGAAATAAGTACCAGTCTCATAGATAGGGGGTATCACCATTTCTCCGTTCGTATTTATGTAAGCAACAAAATACTCCGATTCTTGTTGTGGATCTGTTTTAGTTTTTCTATAACCTAAGCGTGCTAAGCCATCTGAAAAATCATCATGCCCAATTAACTGGTAGCCTGATAGATGTTCTAAAATAATGGCCATTTCACCTTGAGGGTTAATATAACCATACTCTGCTCCTTTTAATACAGCCGCATAGCCATTTGAAAAGCTATTCGCTCTTTTAAATTGAGGTTCAATTACTAACTCACCATTTACATCAATAAACCCATGCTCAGCAGGTCCAATTCCCTCAACAAACGCCACTAAACCGAGCCCCTCAGAAAAGTCAGCCGCATAAGCAAATTGAGGTTCAATCATAACCTCTCCTTCTTTATTGAAGAAGCCGTATTTACGAGTCTCTTTATCTCTAAAGCTAAAAAGTGGAACATCAGCAACCGCCACTTCAGGTAATTGGTAGCTTGCTTCAACCTCTTTTTCTTTACCATTTTCAGGTAATGCCTCGCTAACTTCAGCTTCTTCTTGTTTATCGCTTTTCGTTAATTGGGCTTCCTCTTCTATTTCATTACAAGCCGTCGCGATCACTAAAAAACAAATGACCAGCCATATCTTTTTCATAAGTACCTCCCTAAAAATTCACATGGTAACTCTCAAAACACCATATATACCAAATTGATTTTGTTCAAAAAGTGAAGCGCATCCTATATCCCCTCAAAATACATATTAGCGAAATAATCTATTAGTTTGTCCTGTCGTCAAAAAGTGCTTCATCATCACTTGTAAATTCGTAAGTGAACGGACTGATCAGTATCCCGACCACTATGATAAATAATCCATAAATAATAGCTATTGGTAACGTCATATTGAATAAATAAAACCCTGCAAACATGAATACCACGGCAATCGGACCGGTCCAAGCATTTCTCAATCTTCTTTTAGCAGTTACATAGTTTTGCTTACCACATTTAGAACATTTTTTTGATATAAGAAAAAACAATAGTTCCTGGTATTTAAATAAATTTTTACAATTCCAACAGTGTGGCAACTTCAATCGTGACACCTCCCAAAATTCTTTAAATGGATTTAGCTCAAAGTAAACGGCGCATAATTGATTATAAGCCGGTATAGTAGTCTGTGAAAACGCATTAAGTAAGTGCTAACTCGTTAATATCGAATAATAAAATCCTGCATCTTGAAATGCGTTATTGAGATAAATAAAGATTACGATCGCATAGATGATGCCAATTCCAGCAAAAACAATAAAAATGGCTCCACTACCTTTATTCAACTGTTTGTTCCTCTTATAGAAAAATATTGTAATCGCGACAACTAAAAATATATACGATATCGATACAATAATTTGAAGTATTTTTGTATTAATATCGTTAACGGCTTTTCTAAAATGCTGCAAAACCTCGTTGTTATCTTTACTTTCTGTAATTATAGTGATTTCGTCGTGATACCCAACTTCCCATGTAAATTCGTTTTGTTCTTTTATTACAGTGTAATGATAGCCCCTCGCTTTTCCTTCATCTATTACAAAAGGTGACTCCGCAGAAGCAATCGGAATTACTACCGTGAAAATAACAAGCATTGCAAACAGACCAAATATCTTTTTTCTCATGAACATAACATCCCTTCACGTTAAAAACTAACTTAATAAACTCAATGAATTTCATAATTCATTATTCTCACCACTAAGATCAATATATAGTTGCGTCAAAACCATTCGCAAACTATATATTGTTTAATGTGGCTCATTTTTGGTAATTATGAAATTCACTCAACTAAATAAAATTCCAGAAAAAATCTTCCTTTTAGTTTAACATTCCTGCCAGTTTGTGGACAGAATATGAGCTACAATCCTTTAATACTCTATTTAAATGTTTACGTTTATGCCCTTTTATTTAGGGTGAAAATGAAAAGAAGCGTTTCCGCTAGGTGCAGGAACGCTTTCGTTATTTTAAGTGAAACTTCACAAACCCTGATTTCAGCTAACTTTTATCAAATATCCTCTTTTTCTTCATGCAAGTCTGACCTAACTAAAATATTTTTAATAACAAATCTGCCGTCTATCACATTTCCAAATTTGTCGCGATGTTCCCAACCAACAGTAAAATCAACAGGAACAGTAATTTTTTCTCCATCAGGATCAGAGATTTTCATGTTGAATGAGAAGACATATTGGTTGCGTATTTCGTCTTTTTTATAAATGTATGCCTTTCCTTCGTCTTCGCTTCTTTCAACGTTGTAATCATCTGATCGCTCGTATGATTCAACAAGTCTAGTTCCTAAGTCGAGGACATCATAAGGTACTCTTTCTTCACTGACAGTTTCTAAATATTCATACATATATACGCCGAAGAAGTTATGTAATTCATCTAAATGTACTGAAAAATGTTCCACTGCTTTGTCAACGTTCCCCTCTTTCATATGTGCTAAATAATCTTCAAGAACATCGATAGCCGTTTGCCTTTGTTCATCACTTTGAACATGTTCATTGGCCTTAGTACTGCACCCTCCTAACAAAAACAACGCGATACCAATTGAAATTCCAATAATATAAATTCTTTTAAGCATTTTGCACCTCCAATTTTCAACTATATAAAACTGCCTTTCTTAAAAAATATTATTTTTGCAACATGCTGGTGTTAACACAATAAGCAATAGGACTGCCACCGATAACTCCATATTACTACAGCTTGTTAGTTAACTTTTGGATTGTACTTCTACTTGTCTCAAAAATCCTTGAGTTCATTATATTATAATAACACTAATCTCCTTTTAATTGGGATAAAAATGTAAAAAAGCGCGTCTCCGCTGTTGTTGCGGAAACGCCGCTTTTATTGTTTACATCAGTAGCTGGAATAGGGCTTTTATGAATAAAGTTTTGGCAATTCCTCTCCACTCTTTTCTCTAAAATAAAGATTTCGCCAATACTCCATTTCTTTTTTTGCATCTAACGTTCTTTCTAAAACTTCACTGGTTACATGGCTTTCGATGTCCCATTTAGTCTTTTCGGATAAATGAATTTTTTCATTGGTCTGAATATGATAATAAACTAAATTTAATCGATCTTTCATTATCACCCCACCCTTTCTGGATATCATTATT
>SKOL01000147.1 GCA_007120055.1 Anaerobacillus sp. | reverse complement strand
TGTTTCAGCTTGCTGAAACGAGTTCGCGATTTTCACTTCAATTATTTGGTAAAGGGTTACGAAAGCGGTAAGATGAAAAATAAAACTAATGTGACATACAATTAACTATTGACATATTAAATGTGACATATTATTATATAAATACAAGGTATAAAAACGCTTTCAAAATAAAGGAGTGGAATAAATGGGTGTAATCATTTGTCAATCTTGTGGGAAAGTCATCGAGCATTTTGAAGCAGAGAAAGTATCAACTTTATATGGAACTTGCTGTAATGCTGCACAAAAGGAACAAGCTAAAAAATAAAAAAAGATATACTAATAAAGGTAGACTTAACTGTCTACCTTTTTTTTCTCGATAAATAAGAAAGTATATAATTTTTGAAGTTGCCGTACAATTTATCTACATAAATAATTAGTATGACATATTAGATGAATGGCTTATGCTCTTTAATGACACGAATATTATTGAATGATTCGTCTTCAGGGCCTTGGACAGGTAGGCCGACATCGATATTTTCTTGAATATAATCAATATTTTCTTCAGTAATGATTTCTCCAGGTATAAAAATTGGGATTCCAGGAGGGTACACCATGACAAATTCAGCGATAATACGTCCAACAGACTCCTTAAATGGGATGACCTCAGTTTCAGAATAAAAGGCATCTCTCGGTGAGAGAGCTAATGTTGGAAGGTCGGGAACATGTACACGAATTGGTTTTGTGTGTTGAGATTTAATTTTCGACATGTATTTTTGAGATAGTTCCTTCAATGCAGTAATAAGAATATCAATCGTTTCTTTTGTATCTCCGATTGAAATAATACAAAGAATATTATATAAATCTGATAGCTCTACCTCGATGTTATAATTCTCACGTAACCAAACCTCCACATCGTAACCTGTAATCCCCAACTCTTTAACAGAGATAATCACCTTAGTAGGATCAAAGTCGTAAGTTGCTTTTGTTCCTAAGATTTCAGGACCCACACAATGAAAACCATTAATTTGGTTAATTTCATCTCTTGTTTCATTTGCTAAATGTAACGTCTTGCTTATAAGGTCGTACCCTTTCGTTGCTAACTGTTTTCTGGCAACATCTAAAGATGCTAATAGCAAATATGAAGTAGATGTAGTTGTTAACATACTAATGATGGATTGAACTCGCTTTGGCGAAACTAAGTTGCCTTTTATGTTTAAAACGGAACTTTGCGTCATTGACCCACCTAGTTTATGAACACTTGTAGCGGCCATATCAGCACCTGCTTGCATAGCGGAGAGTGGGAGATCATCATGAAAATGAATATGGACACCGTGTGCTTCGTCAACAAGCACTGGAATTCCGTAACTATGGACGACCTCAACAATCTTTTTTAAATTGGCAGAGATACCAAAATATGTCGGGTTAATGACAAGTACCCCTTTAGCATCGGGGTGTGCCGTCAAAGCGCTTTCTACTGCTTCTATTGTTATTCCGTGTGAAATCCCTAAAGTAGGATCAATAACTGGATGAATAAAAATAGGAGTTGCCCCTGAAAAAATAATCGCTGACATAATCGATTTGTGAACATTTCTAGGGACAATGATCTTATCTCCCGGCCCACAAACACTCATGATCATCGTCATGATCGCTCCACTAGTACCTTGTACAGAGAAAAAAGTATGATCAGCTCCGAAAGCTTTAGCAGCTAATTGTTGTGCTTCCTTTATCATGCCATGAGGGTGATGCAGATCGTCTAAAGGACCAATATTTATTAAGTCAATAGATAGAGCATTATCACCTATAAAGTTACGAAATTCTGGGTCCATACCAGTTCCTTTTTTATGTCCAGGTATATGAAATTGAACGGGATTTCTTTTAACGTGTTCAAGTAGCCCAGTAAATAATGGGGTATTTTTTTGAGACATAATTGCCATTTCACCTCTAAATTAAAATAAGTATGATTTGCATAAAACAAAAATGAGTATATCAAATTCAAAAAAAAATTGATAGTTAAAAAAACAATAAAGCGCGTTTAAGAGGAGTTTTCTTCAATAGTATCGAAAATATTTACAAAGAAAAGTAATTTATTTTATTAATATAGATCTTAATGCAAATATATTATGAAATTCAATATATTACAAACGGGGGAGATTTAGATGAATACTAAAGTAAGTGAACTTTTAAAAATTAAATATCCGATTATTCAAGGAGGACTTGCCTATTTAGCTTATTCGGAGTTAGCTGCAGCGGTTTCTAATGCTGGTGGGTTAGGTCAAATTACAGCGATGTCACTTTCATCTCCAGAACAATTAAGAGAAGAAATTCAAAAAGTAAAACAAAAAACTGATAAACCTTTTGGTGTAAACTTTGCTATTGGTCAGCATGGGAGACCTTTTGAACATATGGTTCGAGTGGCGGTCGAAGAGGAAGTTCCAGTTGTGACAATAACAGGGGGAAATCCTGCACCAATTTTTGAACAATTAGAAGGTGTAGACGTGAAAAAAATTGTCCTCGTTGCTGCGAAGAGGCAAGCTGTTAAGGCGGAACAACTAGGTGCTGATGCGATAATGGTCGTCGGACAAGAAGGTGGAGGGCATCTTGGACGGAATGATACGAGTACACTCGTATTAATTCCCCAAGTCGTTGATGCAGTTTCAATACCTGTAATAGCTTCAGGAGGTATTGGAGATGGAAGAGGTTTAATGGCAGCGCTAGCACTAGGGGCAGAAGGAATTGAGATGGGGACTCGTTTTGTAGCTACGAAAGAATGTGTACATGCCCATGAATCGTACAAACAGAAAATTGTAGAAATGACAGAAAATGATACCGTTGTTATTAAACGTAACCTAGGGGCTCCTGCACGTGTTCTTAAAAATAGTTGGACAGATCAAATTCTCTCCCTTGAAGAAAAAGGGGCAGACTATGATGCATTAAAAAATTATATTAGTGGAGAAGCTAATAAAAAGTTTATATATGAAGGAATTGAAGAAGAGGGATTCGGCTGGGCAGGACAAGTGATCGGTTTAATTTATGATGTTCCTTCTGTTGCTGAGCTTTTTGAAACGATGGTTGATCAGGCCGATCAAGTTCAAAATAAGTTGAAGAACTTGCAAATTTAAGGAATAACACAATAGAAACACTACAAGGAGATTTAAAACATGAATATAAACATTCCTATTTCCCTCGATTGGACAAAAGAAGAAGTAATAGACGTTGTTCAATTTTTTGAAGGAATTGAAAAAGCTTATGAGACTGGAATTGAAAAAAATGAAATGTTAACTTTGTACAAACGCTTCAAAAAAATTGTTCCCTCTAAAAGTGAGGAAAAACAATTATTTAAGCAGTTTGATAAAGAATCGAATTACAGCTGTTACCATGTAGTAAAAGAAGCTTTAAACAAGGAAATGCCAGCCACTAAAAAAATCAAGCTCAGCTATTAAACTGAGCTTGATTTTTTGTATAGTGGCATTAAAGTTTTCATCGTATTTTTAGCGATATTCAAAAATTGATCGCCGTCTTTTAAGATAGGATCGTTCGCAAGGATGTGTCGCCCAACTAGAAATTCTACTTTTTTAACATCACGAAAACGAGTTAACTTGTTTTCAAAATCATTTTTATCAATATCACTAAGTGAAGTAGCCTCTTTTTTCATATGGTCGAGAGAAATGACAAAATCTTTCGGAATCGTTTCGTAAATAGAATCGATATGATCTAAAAAGGTTTCAGCAATTTGTTTCTTGTTTGGAACTTCATAAATAAGAGCAAACCAGATAAATACGTGATCGTCGAAAAGTCCAATTTGAAAGTGAGGGTGCTTTTTATAGCCACGTTTATTATGACAAATAGCCATCCAAGTATCGTTCGGTGGATTAACGGTCCTTCTAGCGTGTTTTGCTATATGTAAAAACATTTCATTACCACTAATAGTAGCGATGTCATCACAGAGAACTTCGCCTATTTCTTTAAACTTCGGTTGAATTCTTTCCTGTATCGCAGTCATGCGATCATCTAGGCCATCAATTGAAAATGTTTCAAAGTCTTTTTCTGTAAAGCCGGTAAACATTAAATCAATCCCTTTCAATGTACAATTTACAATTAAAAATTATTGTGGGTATTGCTTTGAATCTAAGCTTAAATAATTGTGAATTTTAAATTATTACTGTAAATAGTTTATCATAAAAGAATTTTATTCACTAAAAATTAGCTTGGCCAATAAGGAAATGGGTTTATACCTAGTTTAACAATGAAGTAACGGTGGTAAAATGTAAATAAAATCCTTTTTGGAACAAAGTTATTCTCCTTGATGTGAAAGGTTAGTATTGTTTGTGAACATTGATGAACGGGGTCGCTCTCATAACGCTAGTGAGAAACATTCTGGTAAGTATAAGCATATAATATAATATAGTTACCCGATCAGAAAATTCCGTAAACAATGTTTTTTTAAGGTTTATATAACTATTTTCGAAAGGTAATTTATATGAGTGAATTTCATAATCACTAAAAATGAGCCACATCAAGCAATATATAGTTTGCGAATGGTTTTGACGAACTATATATTGATCTTAGTGAAGAGAATAATGAATTATGAAATTCATTATTAAAAAATTAATATAAAGGGGTGTAGGTTTCCATGAAACAAGTTGTTCAATCAGTTAAAAAGGCTGATTGTGAAACAAGGATCGCTGTTTTGCGGTTGGAAATTGATTATGAGCTGGCAACACTACACGATGCAATGGTTGTAGAAGATTTGAACAAAATAAATGAGTGCAAAAAAAGATTAGAGAGATTTCGTCAGGAGTTAAATACGCTCTTAAAAAGAATCAAAAAGTAAGGGTATTTACGTCAAAGTGCAAAAAGCAGAAACATTAAAGAAGGAATTAATAATAAAGGGCTGTCCAAAAAGAAAGTGCCAGACACCGTTAGGCACCAAATATAGTCGGATAATTAATTTGAACGTCTATATTTAGTGAGTTCTACACGGTGTTAGACACTCATGTGACAGCCTCTTTTGGTTTACCTGTTATTTACCCATTTGTAGATGCTGCTAATTTTTTCCTTAAAGTAAAGCCTACTCCACAACAAATGGTTGCTAGTAAAATGGATAAGCTAAAGATAAGCAAACTTTCTAATGCAATTGAAATGCCAATACCAATGATGGAGAACGTTGTAAATATTGCACATAATAAGAAGATTATTTGTTCTTTTTTCAAGTTAATCCCTCCTACTTATTAGTGTACAAGTATTTTGCTCGTTAGAAAAGTGAAATAACTTGAAATTAAACTTAAAAATGAGGAAAAATATAAAATTGTATTCGATTGAAAAAGTTGTGCTATAATAGAACAGTTGTGGGTAAAAAGTGAAAAAATATTACAATTTTAAGGAGAGACATAATAGATGAAACATCGAAAAGATATTCGTAACATTGCGATCATCGCTCACGTTGACCATGGTAAAACAACGTTAGTTGATCAGTTGTTACATCAATCAGGAACATTTCGTACAAATGAACAAGTAGAAGAGCGAGCGATGGACTCAAATGCGTTAGAAAAAGAAAGAGGAATTACCATTTTAGCGAAAAATACCGCTATTCAATATGAAGATACACGTATTAATATTTTAGATACTCCAGGGCATGCCGATTTCGGTGGAGAAGTTGAACGTATTATGAAGATGGTTGATGGGGTTCTACTTGTCGTAGATTCTTACGAAGGTTGTATGCCACAAACTCGTTTCGTATTAAAGAAAGCGTTAGAACAAAAATTAACACCGATTGTTGTCGTAAATAAAATAGACAAGCCCGCAGCTAGACCTGCAGCAGTAGTTGATGAAGTGGTAGATTTATTAATTGACTTAGATGCTGATGAAGAGCAATTAGATTTTCCAGTTGTTTATGCGTCTGCAATTAACGGTACCGCAAGTGTTGACCCTGAGCCTGAAAATCAAAATGAAAATATGAATGACTTATTTTCTGCTATTATTGATCATATTCCAACTCCGGTTGACAATCGCGAGGAACCGCTACAATTTCAAGTTACGATGTTAGATTATAATGATTATCTTGGAAGAATTGGTGTTGGTCGAGTATTCCGTGGTAGCATTAAGGTTGGGCAACCAGTTGCTTTAATGAAATTAGACGGATCAGTGAAGCAGTTCCGTGTGACGAAATTGTTCGGTTTTATTGGATTAAAGCGAATCGAAATTGAAGAAGCGATCGCAGGAGACATTATTGCCATCTCAGGGATGGAAGAAATCAATGTAGGTGAAACAGTTTGCCCACTTGACCACCAAGAAGCTTTACCGATTTTACGAATTGATGAGCCTACGTTACAAATGACGTTTTCGGTTAACAATAGCCCATTTGCCGGTCGCGAAGGGAAATACGTTACGAGTAGAAAAATCGAAGAACGCCTTAGAGCACAGCTTGAAACAGACGTTAGTTTACGTGTAGATAATACAGATTCACCAGAAGCTTGGATTGTTTCAGGTCGTGGTGAGCTACATTTATCCATTTTAATTGAAAACATGAGACGAGAAGGTTATGAATTACAAGTATCAAAACCGGAAGTTATTGTTAAAGAAGTGGACGGAGTTCGTTCGGAGCCTGTGGAAAGAGTGATTATCGACGTTCCAGAAGAATATACTGGAGCCATTATGGAGTCAGTAGGAGAGCGTAAAGGTGAAATGCTAAACATGGTTAATAACGGTAGTGGTCAAGTTCGACTTGAATTTTTGGTCCCAGCTCGTGGCCTAATTGGTTACTCTACTGAATTTATGACACAAACTCGTGGTTATGGTATTATTAATCATACATTTGACGGTTATCAACCGATGCTAGAAGGTAAAGTAGG
>SKOL01000186.1 GCA_007120055.1 Anaerobacillus sp. | reverse complement strand
GCTATGGAAAAGATCCCACAAAATGAAATGAAAAGTCAAAATAACCTACAGGAACAGGAGGTTATTGACGTAGAACGTGAAGAAAGAATACTTGATAAAAAAATTGAAATACTACTTAATCAAAAGAAAAGCCTGGCTAAGGACGCGAAACTAAACGGGTGTGAGTTTTCGTTAGGTGATGATCTCTCTCAACATTTATTAAGAAGTAAAGCAAGAAATGTGAACGGTCATTATATATATAACCATGATTACGATGGTTGTGTATACAAACTTACTGAAGAGGGTAATAAAGTGATTAAGATGACAAAAAATCGTTCTTCTAGTGATGTCAAGCTTTTACATATGAGTGAATACCTCGGTGAGCCAGATTTATATTACTCAGAAGGCTACTTTATCGTTTTACAATACGATTTTAACACCGTTCAACTAGAAACGGTATTTAATAAACTAGACAATACTATCATACAGATCACCATTGAACAGCTTTATGAAGTTGTAGAAATTCCCCAAATTAACGATCACCATAATGAAAAAAATATTGTTTGAATTTTTTGGAACTGTGTCTAACATAAGTAATGTGACACAGTTTTTTAATTCCACCAATTGTAATAGTGAGAGTGTATGTTTTTTTTGATATAATAACCGAATGAGGATATGATGAAATATTAAGGCGCTTGCGCATTTCTTAAAAAAGGGGCTTTAAAATGCTTGAATATAATGAGTGGAAGCACGTTTTTAAATTAGATCCTAACAAGGGGATTACTGATCACGACTTAGAAAGAATTTGCGATTCTGGCACAGATGCCATTATTGTTGGTGGTAGTGATGGGGTTACCGAAGATAACGTATTGGACTTGCTTGTGAGAGTGAGGCGGTATTCTGTTCCTTGTGCGTTAGAAGTTTCTTCGATTGAGACGATTACTCCAGGTTTTGATTATTATTTTATTCCATCGGTATTAAATAGCGGCTCTGTTAATTGGGTCACGGGTCTACATCATCAAGCGGTTAAGGAATTTGGAGCGATTATGAATTGGGATGAAATCATTATGGAAGGCTATTGCATTCTTAACGGTGAAAGCAAGGTCGCTTCATTAACAGAGGCAAATACAGATCTTCACGGGGACGATGTAGTTGCTTATGCAGAAATGGCTGAAAAGATGTTCAAGCTACCTATTTTTTATGTTGAATATAGTGGAGTTTTTGGAGATATGGAAATAGTGAAAGAAGTTAGTGGTGCTTTGGATGAGACACGACTTTTTTATGGTGGAGGTATTACGAACATAGAACAAGCTAAGCAAGTCGCACAATACGCGGATACTGTTATTGTCGGCAACGTAATTTATGAAGATATTGAAAGTGCGTTAAAAACGGTTAAGTGTAAGTTTTAGTTGCCCTTACAAGCTAGTTTAGTTAAAATAAAAATAAGAACATACGTTTTGGTGGTGGATATACAATGGATATGCAAAAATTATTATCGGGATTAAATGAACAACAACGTGAAGCGGTCAAGCATACAGACGGAGCTTTATTAATCATGGCTGGAGCAGGCTCGGGAAAAACAAGAGTACTTACAAATCGCATCGCGTATTTAATTGGTGAAAAAGAAGTTGCGCCATGGTCAATTTTAGCGATTACTTTTACGAATAAGGCAGCAAAAGAAATGAAAGAACGTGTCAAAAACATTATCGGACAAACTGGAGAGGATATTTGGATTTCGACATTCCACTCAATGTGTGTCCGTATTTTACGTAGAGACATTGATCGCGTAGGAGTTAAACGTAATTTCACGATTTTAGATCCAGGTGACCAATTAACGGTAATAAAACAAATTTTAAAGCAAAAAAATATCGACTCAAAGAAATTTGAACCGAGAAGCTTGTTAGGTTCAATTAGTAGTGCGAAAAACGAATTAAAAACGGTGAAAGAGTATACAGGGAGTGCTAAAGGACCATATGAATCTACAGTTGCTGAAGTTTATGAAGCGTACCAAAAAGAACTTCGTAAAAACCATGCCTTAGATTTTGATGATCTGATTATGACTACCATTCAATTGTTTAAACAAGTTCCTGAAGTGTTAGAATTTTATCAGCGTAAATTTCAATACATTCATGTTGACGAGTATCAAGATACGAACCGAGCGCAATATATGCTCGTAAAATTGATGGCAGAGCGCTATAAAAATATTTGTGTAGTTGGTGATTCTGATCAGTCTATTTATCGTTGGCGTGGAGCTGATATTACGAATATTCTTTCCTTTGAAGAAGATTATCCGCGCTCGACAACGATTATGCTTGAGCAAAATTACCGCTCGACTAAAACAATTCTTCGCGCGGCAAACGAAGTCATTAACAATAACTTTAATCGGAAGCCGAAAAATTTATGGACAGAAAATCAATCGGGTGAAAATATTTCCTGTTATATTGGTGACAATGAACATGATGAAGCTTATTTTATTGTTGGAAAAATTAAAGAGTTAATGAAAGAACACGATTATAAACTTTCCGATATTGCCATTTTATATCGAACCAACGCGCAATCGCGTGTTATTGAGGAATTACTCGTCAAATCAAATATCAACTATAACATTGTTGGTGGGACAAAGTTCTATGATCGAAAAGAGATTAAAGACCTTCTTGCTTACTTACGAGTTGTGGCGAACCCTGATGATGATATTTCATTACGTAGAATTATTAATGTTCCGAAGCGAGGAATTGGTGCAACAACTGTAGAAAAAATAGCTGAGTTTGCGGCTGTTCAAGGATTGTCTATGTACCGAGCCCTCCATGAAGTCGAACAGATGGGGTTAGCAAAAGGGGCAACGAATAAGTTGGTTGATTTTATAGATCAACTTAGAGGTTGGGTACAACTTGAAGAATATTTATCAGTTACCGAACTTGTTGAAGAGTTGCTAGAGAAAACTGGCTATCGTGATATGTTAAAAAATGAAAAAACAATTGAAGCGCAAAGTCGTCTTGAAAATATTGATGAGTTTTTATCTGTAACAAAAGAATTTGAAAATAAAAATGATGATAAGTCGTTAGTCGCTTTCTTAACTGATTTAGCGCTTATTGCTGATATTGACAAAGTTGATGAAGATGAAGAAGAACAGCAGGATACGGACCGAGTTTTATTAATGACTTTGCATTCCTCCAAAGGTTTAGAATTCCCAGTGGTATTCTTAATTGGTATGGAAGAAGGTGTTTTCCCTCATAGCCGCTCCTTGTTCGAAGAAGAGGAAATGGAAGAAGAAAGAAGACTTGCCTATGTTGGGATTACTCGAGCTGAACAGCGCTTATTTTTATCTTGTGCGAAAATGAGGACATTATTTGGACGCACGAATACGAATTCGCAGTCTCGTTTTATTGGTGAGATTCCGAGTGAAATGATTGAATCGTTGAACGAACAAAAAGAGGCTCCAGCGTGGGCAAAAACATCGAGACAAGCACCAGCTAGTGGTGGGATAACAACTCAACAACGACAAAGAACGACCACAGCTACACGTCCGCAAATGACAACAACAGGTGGCGATCAATTCGGTTGGCAAGTAGGCGATAAAGCCGAACATAAAAAGTGGGGTGTAGGAACCGTTGTAAGTACGAAAGGTTCAGGTGATAATATCGAATTAGATATTGCCTTCCCACAACCGGTTGGAATTAAGCGTCTTGCTGCTAAATTCGCCCCGATTACGAAAGCTTAATGATAGTTTTGAATTAAGAGTGATGAGTTTTGAGTTATTGAAAGCAGTGCTTCGAAGCAACACAAAAGCAAACACTCAAAACTCAAAACTCAACATTGAACAAAGGAAGGAAGAAAATGATGAATCGTATTGAAGCTGAGGGAAAATTAAATGAGTTAAGGGAAAAGCTTGAAGAATACGGCTATCATTACTACGTGTTAGATAACCCGGTTGTCTCGGATGCTGAGTACGATGCACTTATGAAAGAACTTCTAAAGCTTGAAGAACAATATCCTGATCTAATTACAGAAGACTCTCCATCGGTTCGTGTCGGTGGAAATCCATTACCGCATTTTGAAAAGGTTCAGCATGAAATTCCGATGTTAAGTCTTGGAAATGCTTTTAATGAAGAAGACCTTCGTGACTTTGATCGTCGTGTAACCGACGGATTTGGGAAGCCGGTCTCATATGCTTGTGAATTAAAAATCGACGGACTAGCAGTTTCGTTGAAATATGAAAAGGGTCGCTTTATTTTAGGAGCTACTCGTGGTGACGGGACAACTGGTGAAAATATTACGAGTAACTTAAAAACGGTACGGTCGATCCCAATGCGCTTAAAAGAAGCAGTCGATATCGAAATTCGTGGCGAAGCGTTTATGCCGAAGCAATCGTTTGAAAAGTTAAATGAAGCAAAGCTTGAAGCTGGTGAAGAGCCGTTTGCCAATCCGCGTAATGCAGCAGCTGGGTCATTAAGACAATTAGATCCTAAAATTGCAGCAAAGCGAAATTTAGATATTTTTCTTTATTCAATCGCTCAAGTGAAAGAAAAAGAAATTCCAACACATACAGAAGCACTTGAATTTATGAGTGAGTTAGGCTTGAAAACAAACAAAGAAGCAAAACATTGTAAAGATATAAATGAAGTGATTGACTATGTAAATAGTTGGCTAGAACGACGACCAAACTTGTCCTATGAAATTGATGGAATTGTGATTAAAGTTGATTCCTTAGAAGCGCAACAAAAGCTCGGATTTACCGCGAAAAGCCCAAGGTGGGCCATTGCTTATAAGTTTCCAGCAGAAGAAGTGATGACAACACTTGAAGGAATTGAATTAAGTATTGGCCGAACTGGCGTTGTCACCCCAACAGCACTTTTATCGCCTGTTCAAGTAGCTGGTACAACTGTGAAAAGAGCATCACTTCACAATGAGGATTTAATTCGTCAAAAGGACATTAAGATTGGCGATAAGGTTGTTATTAAAAAAGCCGGCGACATTATTCCTGAAGTCGTAAATGTGTTAGAAGAACAAAGAACAGGTGAAGAGCAAGATTTTAAGATGCCAACGGAATGTCCTGCATGTGAAAGTGAACTTGTCCGTCTAGAAGGAGAAGTAGCCTTACGTTGTATTAACCCAAAATGTTCAGCGCAAATTCGTGAAGGGATGATTCATTTCGTCTCAAGAAATGCAATGAATATTGACGGTCTAGGAGAGCGTGTGATTACACAACTTTTTGAGCATGGGCTTATTAAAGATGTAGCAGACATTTATAAACTTGAGCGAGAAGAACTTCTTAAGCTTGAACGTATGGGCGAAAAGTCAGTTGATAATTTACTTCATGCCATTGATGCTTCAAAAGGAAATTCACTTGAAAAATTGCTGTTCGGATTAGGGATTCGTTTTGTTGGTGCAAAAGCAGCAAAAACATTAGCCCAATATTTTGAAGAAATTGAAGCACTACAAAAAGCGAGCGAAGCAGAGTTAGAAGCGATCAATGAAATTGGTATAAAAATGGCTCAGTCAATTGTCCGCTATTTTAAAAAGCCGGAAGTAGCTACACTTATTAATGAGTTGAAAACAGTAGGTGTGAATACAACGTATAAAGGTCCAAGGTTGGAAATTTCTAGTGATTCTATTTTCTCGAATAAAGTAGTAGTATTAACTGGTAAGCTAGAAATTTTGACTCGAGAAGAAGCGAAAGAAAAGATTGAAGCTTTTGGTGGGAAAGTAACGGGAAGTGTTAGTGCTAAAACGGACCTTTTAATTGCTGGTGAAAAAGCAGGTTCAAAACTAAAGAAAGCCGAAAGTTTAAATATTGAGATATGGAATGAAGCGAAATTAGTAGAAGAATTAAATAAATAGAGAAAAAGAGGTGGATCGCCCATAAAAGATGGGGGTGTCCTATAAGTGTCTGACACCATGTTGAACTCACTACATATAGATGTATAAATTTTTATCCATCTATATGTAGTGTTTAACGGTGTCTGACACTTTCTTTTGGGACACCCCCTTTATAATGGCGATTTATTCTCATGTTGTATAGCAGAGGAGGGTTGGTTGATGAATAAAATAAAGTTAAGTTCCTTACTTGTTGTAAGTTTATTTTTAACAGGGTGTATCGGTATACTTGATCGTCAAGTAGAAGAAGAGATTATTGTTATTGAAGAAGTAGAAGATCAGGATCAAATGATCATTAGTCCTAACTTAAACACACCTGAAAACTATTATCGTACTGTTTTACAAGAAGGTGATTATCGACAAAGTGAAGCGCGTGGGCTAGTGACACAGGCGATTAATAATCGATTAGATATTAAGCAGCTTGAATTAGGTCTTATGGAATTGGCATCAACGAAATTTCCTCAATCGGAATATTATTTTCAGGAAGGACAGTATTTAGAAGGTTCGTTAATTAATCGGTGGTTAAGGAGGTACGACGAAAATCGAGAAACTCATGTCGAGGGATTAAACCCACCCTTACCAGAAGGGGATTATACTTTTTTATCAGAGGAAACGGAAATATTATCTAGCGAAGAGCGGCGCCTAAGGGTAAGTCATGAACGTCAGCTTCATGAAGAGGAACCAGCATATTTATCTCATATAATGGAACATAACTATTTACGAGATGTCGGTGATGGCTCAATTGAACTTGGTGGGCTCGTTTTGGGGATCTCGTTAAATTCAGTGTATAGTTTTCAAATCGTTGATGAAAGGGGCTTAACGCATCCTTTTGAAGTGAATTTAGAGGACGATATAATTTTAGAAGAAGGAAAGAAAATCGCTAGTGAAGTCCTCGATCGTGTCCGCCAAAGAGAAAACTTAGCGAATGTGCCGATCGTGATTGCTTTATATCAAGAAGAACGTCGACAAGCGATC
>SKOL01000117.1 GCA_007120055.1 Anaerobacillus sp. | reverse complement strand
ATCTAGATCATACTAGCGTAGGGAAGAAGTGTAAAATTATAGCTTGATAGGGGAATCTTTATATCCACCTATATCTATATTTTGCTTATTAAACCACTTCTACCTATTTGGAAGTGGTTTTATTACGTTAAAAAGTAAATGAGAACAATTGTTTTTCGTCTCTTAGGGCCCAAGGACGTTTTAACTAAACTTGTTTACTAAAGGTCAAGAAAAAGGTGAAACCAACGAGCGGTGACACGACAAGTGAAAAGAAAGGTCGGATTGGATGGAAAAATTGCAACATGTTTTACAAGAAGTTGATACTCGTAAAGAGGAACTTACAGATTTAGTAAAAACATTGATTGAATTCGAAACTCCTGCACCACCAGCTCGAAACACGAAAGATGCGCAACAGTATGTAGCCGAATTTTTAATGCGGTTAGGGTTTTCGGTAGATATGTGGGATGTGTATCCGAATGACCCGAATGTTGTTGGCGTTTTAAAAGGAACTACTTCCGAAAAAAATCAAAGTCTGATCATTAATGGACACATCGATGTTGCCGAAGTGAATAAAGGAGAGGAATGGGAAACAGATCCTTTTACTCCGTTCATAAAGGACGGACAGATTGTTGGTCGTGGTGCCGCAGATATGAAAGCGGGAATGGCAGGATCATTATTTGCGCTTCAACTTCTACGTGAAAATGGAATTGAACTACCCGGAGATGTCATTTTCCAATCGGTGATCGGTGAAGAAGTGGGCGAGGCTGGCACACTACAATGTTGTACGCGTGGTTATAAAGCAGACTTTGCCGTTGTCGTTGATACGAGCGATTTACATATTCAAGGACAAGGCGGTGTTATTACAGGGTGGATTACCGTTAAAAGTAAACAAACCCACCATGATGCTACAAGAAGAAATATGATTCATGCGGGCGGCAAGCTGTTCGGTGCAAGTGCGATTGAAAAGATGATGAAGGTAGTTAGTGGACTACAAGATTTAGAGCGCCATTGGGCCGTTACGAAAAGTTACCCAGGGTATTTACCAGGCACAAACACGATTAATCCAGCCGTCATTGAAGGTGGGAGACACGCTGCGTTTATCGCCGATGAATGTAAGCTTTGGATCACAGTTCACTATTATCCGAACGAGTCATATGAACAAGTCGCAAAGGAAATTGAAGAGCACATTTTAAATGTAGCTAAAGGAGATCCGTGGTTAAGAGAAAATCCACCGACTTTTGAATGGGGAGGTACCTCGATGATTGAAGACCGCGGCGAAATCTTTCCGTCTCTTGAAGTTGATCCAAATCATGAAGCAGTACAAATGTTAGTAAATACGCATGAAGCTGTTGTTAAAAAGAACGCTGTCGTCGATGTCTCGACAACGGTCACTGATGGAGGTTGGTTAGCGGATGCTGGAATTCCAACTGTGATTTAT
The DNA here is from genome assembly GCA_007120055.1 of Anaerobacillus sp. Next base: position 5,419 of record SKOL01000117.1, on the reverse strand, counting down.
GGCCCTGGTGATTTAAATAACGCTCATGCTGTTAATGAAAAAGTGTCGGTTGATCAAGTAGTTGAATTTACAAAAGTGATGGCGAAGTTTATTTACGAGTGGAGCCATACAAAAAAAGCGTAGGCACTTACTAAGCTTGAAAAACAAAACATTTATAGGCTTATATGAGATTGTTAAATTTAACGAACTTAGCATTTAGGTTCGGAGCTAAAGAGTATTACCAGTTGACTTTCGATAATTTTAAAAATAGGAGTGAATAGAAAATGAAATTTAGTGAGCGTCTTCATAATGAATTACAACCGATTTGGCGAAAGAACCATGCCCATCCGTTTGTCAAAGGGATTGGCGATGGAACGCTTGATAAAGAAAAATTCCGTTTTTTCATGGTGCAAGACTACTTATATTTAATGGATTATGCGAAGTTATTTGCGATCGGCGTCGTCAAAGCAAAAGATGTTGAAACGATGGGGCGTTTTGCACGTTTATTAGACGGTACGTTAAACGAGGAGATGGCGCTACACCGTGAGTACGCAAAGAAGTTCGGTGTCGCTGAAGAAGAATTTGAGAGCGCAAGTCCATCTCCAACAACATTAGCGTATACTCACTACATGCTTCACGTCGGTCAAAACGGAACACTCGCTGACCTTGTAGCAGCGATCCTTCCGTGTATGTGGAGTTATTGGGAGATAGGCAAAGAGTTAAACGAAATTCCTGGAGCTAGTGAGCACGAATTTTACGGGGAGTGGGTCCGAATGTATAGTTCCGATGAGTTCGGTCAGTTAGCTCGTTGGTGTATTGAACTTTTAGACGAATTAACGATTGGCTTACCAGAGGCGGACTTAAAACGACTAGAAGAAATTTTTCTGAACACGACGAGATTTGAATATATGTTCTGGGATATGTCTTACAATCAAGCGATGTGGCCAACGGATGAGTAAAGCTTCGTTACAGTTTGAAAATGTTTCTTTTAGCTATGAAAATGGCCAAGAAGAAAAAGAGATTTTAAATACTTTAAGCTTCGATGTTCAAAACGGTGAATTTGTCAGTATTATTGGTCCGAGCGGTTCAGGAAAAAGTACAATTTTTAAATTAATAACAGGACTGAATCAGCCAGCCAATGGGGAAATTTTCATCAATGAAACGAACTATTCCAACCGACTAGGAAAAGTTGGTTATATGCCACAACAAGATTTATTAATGCCTTGGCGGACGATTATTGAAAATGCGGCACTCCCATTAGAAATTCAAGGGATGAAAAAACGAGAGGCTTATGACAAAGTGCGAGAATTACTTGTGGAGTTTGGTTTAAACGGTGTTGAGCATAAATACCCGAGTGAGTTAAGTGGCGGAATGAAGCAGCGAATTTCTTTTTTACGTACAGTACTGAGTGGTTCAAACGTATTGCTTTTAGATGAACCGTTCAGTTCACTTGATGCGATCACAAGACTTTCGATGCAAGAGTGGTTACTAGCTCAGTGGGAAAAATTAAAGCTCTCGATTTTGTTTATCACGCACGATGTTGATGAAGCGTTATTTTTATCCGATCGAATTTTTGTTTTTACAGAAAGCCCTGTTCGGAAGTTCGTTGAAGTCAATGTGCCACTTAAGCGCCCTCGAGAAATTCGAGATATTCATACTCCAGCGGTGATCGAAGTGAAAGAACAATTGATCGAGCAACTGCGAATGGGGAGTAGACAATGAAACGATGGAATAGTTATTTTGCACCATTCATATTAATTTTCGCATTTTTTGTGAGTTGGCAAATCGTCGCGATGATCATTGCAATGCCGTTTATTTTACCAACACCGCTCGAAGTAATCGCTAAAGTATGGGAACTAAAAGACATTTTATTTTTAGTCCATTTACCTGCGACGTTGATGATTATTGTTACAGGATTAGCATTATCAATTATATTAGGCGTTGGTCTTGCGGTTTGGATGAACCTTAGTAAAACCGCAGAAAAAGCGTTTTATCCGATACTCGTGTCATCACAGACGATTCCGATTATCGCGCTCGCACCGATTTTTGTCTTATGGTTCGGCTATTCAATTTGGAGTAAAGTCGCGGTAACTTTGCTTATTACATTTTTTCCAATTACCGTCAGTACGTTCGACGGTCTTCGCTCAAGTAGTAAAGAGTTAAAAGAGTTACTTTTAACAATGGGGGCGAGTAAACGAGATATGTTTTTCAAACTAAATGTGCCGACAGCTTTACCTTATTTTTACTCAGGATTGAAAGTTGCGGTGACGTTAAGTGTTATTGGCGCGGCGATCGGCGAATGGTTAGGCGCCCAAAGCGGCCTCGGTTACTTTAGCCGGCGCATGATGACCCAGTTTGATGGCGCTGGTGTGTTTGCGCCGATCGTATTGTTATCAGCGGTCGGTATCAGTTTATTTTTAGCCGTTGTAGTTCTTGAAAAAATCACATTAAAATGGAGGAAAACAGAATGAAAAAATTATTGATGCTTTTAGTATGTGGATTATTGCTTTCTATTGTTGTAGCGTGTGGTCAAGGAGGAACAGAAGAGGCAACTCAACAAGGCGGGCAAGTAAGTGATGAAACAGCAGAAGGAGAAAAAACAGATGAGGCTGAACTCGTTGAAATGGATATAATGTTAGATTGGTATCCGAATGCTGTACATAGTTATTTGTATGTGGCAATTGAAAACGGATATTTTGAAGAAGAAGGAATTGATTTAAATATTCAATTTCCAGCAAATCCTACAGATCCAATTAATCTAGCAGCCGCTGGTCGTGTAACGCTAGGAATTACGTATCAACCAGATGTCGTGATGGCACGTGCTAACCAAGATGTACCGGTGAAGTCAATTGCAGCTATCGTACGCTCGCCATTAAATCACATTGTAATGATGGAGGATAGTGAAATTCAGTCGCCAAAAGATTTAGAAGGAAAGCAGGTTGGCTATCCTGGAATCCCGTTAAATGAGTCATTAATTAAAACGATGGTTAGTTCAGACGGTGGTGACCCTGACAAAGTTTCAATGATTGATGTTGGCTTTGAGTTAGGATCATCGATTATTAGTGAGCGTGTAGACGCGGTCATTGGCGCTTATATTAACCACGAAGTACCGGTATTAAGACATAAAGGCTATGAAACTCGTTATTTTAACCCAGTAGATTACGGGGTTCCTAGTTTTTATGAATTAGTGATTGTGACGAACGACAATACGTGGGAAGAGCGCCAAAAGGATATTGCAGCGTTTTGGCGTGCAGCAACGCGCGGTTATGAGTTTATGAGAGATCATTCGGAAGAAGCGTTAGCGATATTGTTTGATAACCAAGACCAAGCAAACTTCCCATTGATTGAAGAAGTGGAGAAGGAGAGCTTAGAAATTCTTTTACCAAAAATGGAGTCTGAGGTTGGTTTCGGAAGCCAAGCAAGAGATTCGTGGCAAGAAACGATAGATTGGATGATGGAATTTGAGTTAATTAACGAAGAACCGTCATTAGATGATATTTTTGTAAATATTGTCGAGTAAGATGAGGTAGGCGGGTAGTGCTAGGCGCTGTAGCTTGAGTGAGGGAGCTGCAGCGTCTATTTTTGTGTTAGAGAGAGCTTGTTTTGTTATTTTCTATATATGATGTCAGAAAGAATATGGTGATGTGCAGTCGCGGGTTGTGTAGTGTTATGGGGGAATTGCGCAGTAGAACCAGGGTTGATGCAACGGAATTACATCATCTGTAAATTACATATATATATAACAGCGTATGATGAGCACCGATTACAGTATTTGTAAACCACGCCGGTCAAAACCAGTGATAAGCGAGAGTGAATTCCAGTATCTGTTAAACATGCTGGTCAAATCCACTGTATGGTGTAGTGTGACGCCTAATGATTACTCTTCTCAACTCAAAACAAGAGAAGAGTAATCCAAACGGCAGAATAATTTCTCTTCTCGACTCAAATCAAGAGATGAGTATTAAAACGGCAGAATAATTTCTTTTCTCGACATAAATCAAAAGAAGAGTAATTAAAACGACGAATAATTTCTCTCCTCGACATAAATCAAAAGATGAGTAATTAAAACGATCGAATAATTTCTCTCCTCGACATAAATCAAAAGATGAGTAATTAAAACGGCAGAATAATTTCTTTTCTCGACATAAATCAAAAGAAGAGTAATTAAAACGGCAGAATAATTTCTCTCCTCGACATAAATCAAAAGATGAGTAATTAAAACGATCGAATAATTTCTCTTCTCGACTCAAATCAAGAGAAGAGTAATCCAAACGGCAGAATAATTTCTCTTCTCGACTCAAATAAAAAGAAGAGTAATTAAAACGGCAGAATAATTTCTCTTCTCGACTCAAATAAAAAGAAGAGTAATCCAAACGGCAGAATAATTTCTCTTCTCGACATAAATCAAAAGATGAGTAATTAAAACGATCGAATAATTTCTCTTCTCGACTCAAATCAAGAGAAGAGTAATTAAAACGACTGAATAATTACTCTTCTCAACTTAAATTCACAGATGAGTAATCAAAAGTTACAAAGTGAGCATTCTGTTGACCCTTCTATTGCACTGTTCCCCCATACTGCGAAACTTTTCAGTATGCTATTAGATAGAAAAAGACTTGAAGCACTAGCCTTCAAGTCTTTTTCATTGTGCATATATTTTTGAGAAAAAAATTCATTCGGAAAAGGTGACTTTTCCACGGCGATTTTGTAGCGTTTTACTGATTTACGCATCTCCAGTAAAACCCTATACAAAAAACAAGCAAGTTTATTTTGTCTCTTCGAGCAGGTCCTCGTATGGAGCTAAATCAACCTTTTTCACTTTAAGTAGGGCAACGGCACGCTGCTGCATTTTCCCTGGAGAAGCAAGGATGTACCCTTTGATCACGTCGTCTTTCGTAATCGCACTTCCTTCTTCTGCAACTTCTATAATTTTCTTTTCAATTCCTTTTTTGGCCATCGGGCGCGCGAAAATAGGAATTGGGCTTACTAATTCATCTAGCAATTCTTTGGCATCTGTATTCCAATCCATTTCATTCAGTCCTTTCTTTGGTGTGACAAATTTCACCATTTATTTTACAGAAAATGACGTGGACATACAAATTTAATGCTTAGTGAATGAAAAAAGTGCAGGGTTGCATGCAAAGAGTAGTCCTAAACCTTAAGTTTAACTTGGCCCCTTCTGAAATTAGCTGTAACAGGTTTTGTAATATCTTTTTTGAGGAAATAAAATAATAATTATTTCTGTTAAACTGTAACATTATTATCGTTTTTGTCGACTAAATGATTGTTAAACGATATTTTCACTAGTTGGCCATTCTTATTTTTATAAAGCATGTCGTTAAATGGAAATGGAAATAGTTTGCCAATACAACCGTAAATATATTAAAATAGAAAAATAATTTTTAAGCAATTTTAAATTAAGAAAATCGGAGGGAATTAT
>SKOL01000415.1 GCA_007120055.1 Anaerobacillus sp. | reverse complement strand
TAACGCTTCTGAATCATTATATGGAAGATAAGTAAATCCTTGTAGTAAAGGTTCAAAACCTTTGTGAATTTTCTCTTGTCCTGTTGCTGAAAGGCTTCCCATCGTTCTACCATGGAACGACTGCTGAAAAGTAATAATCTTCTTTTTCCCTGTCGCCTTTCTAACTAGTTTAATAGCTGCTTCGTTTGCTTCAGCCCCACTATTACAGAAAAATACAGCATCTCCACTAGAGTTCGAAACTAAAAGATTCGCTACTTCTTCTTGCCCTTCAATATGAAAAAGGTTCGAAACGTGACTCACTTTATTTAATTGATTGATTATCGCTTCATTCACAGTAGGATGACAATGTCCTAAGTTACAAACGGCAATTCCTGCGACAAAATCTAAATACTTTTTTCCATCGTCATCAACAATCGTAGTTCCGTATGCTTCCTTCACCTTCACAGGCCATTTATTATAGGTCGGGAATAAACAACTCAAGATAACACCTTCTTTTTTCAATTTAAAATTTACAATTTACAATTTAAAATGATTGCAGGTAAACCCATGAAGTTAAAATTTTGTGATCTTTTCACAATGAACTCAAAACTCAAAACTCAAAACTCAAAACTCAAAACTCAAAACTCATCACTGCTTCTTTTGTTTTTACAATTTTCGTTCCGACAAGTTCGCCATTGCACATTAAGTTATCAGCTTTACCATTTATAATAAAAACCTCTTCAATATTTCCTTGGAGGCATTTGATAGCACCCTTTACTTTAGGAATCATCCCTCCATAAATTGTGCCGTCATCAATCATTTCTTCAATTTCTGAAACTGAAACTACTTTTTGTAGTTCATTACCTTTCATAATCCCATCGACATCGGTAACGAAAACCATTTTTTGGGCAGAGAGGCTATCAGCAATGGCTGCTGCTGCTGTATCAGCATTAATATTAAAATGTGTTCCTTCATCACCTAACCCTACTGGAGCAATTACAGGAACGATGTTAATTGATAAAAGTTTCTGCAAGAAATGATCGTCAACTCCAATCACTTCTCCAACAAAACCTAGTTCTTCTTGATTTATTGCTACTGATTTCAATAAGGCGCCATCACACCCACTTAACCCTAAGCTTGTCACTCCTGCTAACTGAAGTTTTGTAACTAGAAACTTGTTCACTTTACCAGTTAACACCATCTCAACCACTTCTAAAACTTCCGACGTTGTTTTCCGTAATCCATTAACAAACTCACTTTCAACTTCTAACTTTTCTAATAGTGCATTTATTTCAGGTCCACCACCATGTACGATGACCGGTGTCATGGTTTGTTCTTTTAATTGTTTCATACTTAAAAAAAATTGATCGGAGAGCTGTTGTAATGTACTCCCTCCACATTTCACAACAATGACATCATTCATCGATACTCCTCCTAAAATTAAGTTCTGTAGCCAGCGTTTATTCTTACGTAGTCATAAGTTAAATCACAGCCCCATGCTTTACCAAAACCCTCTCCTACTTTAAGGTCGACAGAAATGACGATATTTTCAGTTGTTAAATACTGTGTCGCTTCTTCTTCAGAAAATGGGAGTGGCATACTATCTTGTAATGTTTGAATTTCACCAATAGAAATATCAATCGTTTCCGGATTGATATCTGCCCCACTGTAACCAATTGCACAAATAATGCGCCCCCAATTTGCATCAGTACCGTAAATCGCTGATTTGACAAGATCTGAACCGACAATCGCCTTTGCTACTTTGCCCGCCTCTTCGTCATTTTTTGCACCACTCACTTGAACTTCAATGAGCTTTGTCGCCCCTTCACCATCTCGAGCTATTTTCTTAGCTAAATGCTCACATGTCATTTTTAAACCAATAACAAAGTGCTCCCAATCAGGATGATCTTTTGTTAATGATTGATTGTTAGCTAATCCACTTGCCATTGTTACGACTGTATCATTTGTTGACGTATCTCCATCAACGGTAATACGATTAAAGGTTTCATCAACCACTTCACTTAAAGCTACTTGCAGCCAATCCGGCTCAATATTTGCATCTGTCGTAATGTACGCTAGCATCGTTGCCATATTAGGATCGATCATTCCTGAACCTTTGGCAGCTCCACCAAACGTTACCGTTTTTCCATCAATTGTTGTTCGAAAACAAGCTCTTTTGTTAATCGTGTCTGTCGTTAAAATCGCTTCATTAAACCGTTCTGCTGAATCAAATTTCACTTGTGTGAGTGCTTTTATTTTTTTTATTCCATTAATAATTTTATCTATTTGTAAAAATTCACCAATGACCCCCGTTGATGAAACTGCTACATAATGCTCTGGGATCTTAAATACATCTGCTGTTGCACTACGCATTGAATATGCATCTTCAATTCCCTTTATTCCAGTACATGCATTGGCGTTTCCACTATTAACGATAATTGCTTGTAATTTTCCTTCTTTTGCAATACTTTCTTTCGTCACTTTTAGTGGAGCGGCTTGAACTTTATTTAACGTATAAACAGCTGCACTACTTGCAGGAACCTCACAATAAATAACTCCTAAATCTAACCTATATCTTTTCACACCGGTGTGTATTCCCGCTGCACAAAAGCCTTTCGGTGTAATAATACTGCCTGCTTCCACCGGTGTTACAGATAAATGCTTTGTTGCTGTATCCATGAAATTCACCTCTTGTTTTTCTTTAACGTTTATGGAAAAAGCGGTGGCCCATTGAGTCCTGACGCTTCATCAATTCCTAACATCACATTTAAATTTTGGATCGCTTGCCCTGCGGCCCCTTTTACTAGATTGTCTATGACTGCTACAACTGTAATCCACCCTGTTCGCTCATCATACGTAACACCAATATCACAGAAGTTAGAACCGTAAACTTCCTTCGTCGCCGGATACTCACCTTCTTTACGAATTCGAACAAATGGCTCTTTTTCATAAAATTGTTGATATAATTCTACAAGTAATTTCTGTGACGTCTTTTCCAGCGGCTTACAATAAATCGTCGCCATAATTCCTCGTGTCATCGGTACTAAGTGTGTATTAAATTTTATTGGTTGCAATTGTGGACATACAGTTTTTAATCCTTGCTCAATTTCCGGTATGTGTTGATGTTCGTTCACTTTATAAATGCGAAAGTTTTCATTTACCTCACAAAAATTAATTCCTAAACTAGCTTTTCTACCTGCTCCCGATGCACCGGATTTAGCATCAATAACGATTGACCCAGAATCAATATTGATATTTTTTAACAGAGGGGATAATCCTAATATAGTTGCTGTAGGATAACACCCTGGGTTAGCGATGAGCTTAGCTTCCTTCACTTGTTCCCGATTAAGCTCAGTTAACCCATAAACTGCTTTTTGTAAAACTTCTTTTGGTGCAGCCTTTTGCTTATACCAAGTTTCGTAAACTTCAGGGTTTTTAAAGCGGAAATCCCCAGATAAGTCAATGACTTTGACCCCATTTTCAACAAAGTCTGGCGTAAGGTCTTTAGAAATCCCTGAAGGTGTAGCCATAAAAACAATATCTGCTTCCTCTGAAATTTTTAAACTATTAATCTCTTGTAAAGGTAAGGAAGAGATTTGATTTAACTGCGGATAACTTTCACTAATTTCCACACCTACTTGTGATGATGAATGAACGGTATAGTCTTTAATATATGGATGTTGATGCAGAAAACGGATTAATTCTGCTCCACTATAACCAGTTGCCCCAATAATCGCTGCTTTCATTTAGATCCCTCATTTTTTAAAGATTTAAATCGCACAATTGAATGTTGTTTTTTATTATAATGTTGAATAAAAATAAAATCAACTGTATTTTTATATTTTTCTTAATTTTCATTTCAAATCTTATTCACATTGCAAATAAACGGTTACAATCTTTTTGGATAATTTATGAATATACAAGTTATAAATTTTTATACAACTTTATACATTGTAAACCTTCATGACGGTTAATCGTCACCATCCAAGATGAAAAGGCGGACACTTTCCCTCACTTCGCAGTGAAGCAACTGACCTCAATCACATCATGTGAAACTTCTTAGAGAATTCATCGTGCAGCTTTGCGACGAGTAACCGCAGGAGCACTTCTTGCGAATCTCAGAGGCTCGTTCACGAAAGTATCCGCCTTTTTTCATACAAAACTCTTATGAAGTTGTAACTTCAACGGTTGAAATGTTAAAATCTAGTCTTTTCCTTTCCAACTTTCCAACAAACCTACTGTCCAACTTTTTCAATAAAAAAGAAGCTACCATTACGGTAACTTCTTAAATGTGGATGTTTTATTTTGCGCCTTTCTAATTAGCCTCCACTTACAGGTGGGACTAGTGCTACTATGTCATTAGTTTTTACGACGTCTGTATCGTCTACATATTCTTCGTTAACAGCGATCATAGCACGGTCAACAGGTAGCGCCGGAAATTTATCTTTTAAGTATTCCTTCACTTCATTTACTGTTAATTCTGCTTTTTCAATCGTAAGCTCTCTTGAGCCTACGATTTCCTCTAACTCTGCAAAAAATAATACTTTAATCATGATAGATGCTCCCCCTCTGGTTTCCCTGTTGGGTATGGAGTTTTTTCTAATTGATCACCCATCCACTTTTCGCCATCTTCCCAATGCTCTTTTTTCCAAATAGGAACGATCTCTTTTATTCTTTCAATGGCATAACGACTAGCGTCATAGGAATCTGCTCTATGTGGTGTGGAAACAGCAATTACAACCGCTATATCAGTAATGTCTAGACGACCAATGCGATGAGTAATTGCAACAAGAGCATCTGGCCAACGCTCTTGTATTTCATCACCAATTTGAGCTAATTTCTTTTCAGCCATACTTATGTATGCATCGTATTTTAAATAAATCGTTTTTTTATCTTTCGTCATTTCACGAACCGTACCGATGAACGTATTAATTGCTCCTGCATTTGGGTGAACCACTTTATCAACTACTTCTTGAATAGAAATGACTTCATCTGTAATTAAAAATAATTTTTCACTCATTGTCCTGTCCTTTCAGCTTTTGTAATATAAATTGTAAGTATTTTTCCTCTTCCTCTATGCGGTAATAACGGATCGAATCACTTTGGACTTCTTCCGGTAGGGAAATCCAGCTAATAACACAAAAAATATTTTCTAACTTCGATAATAATTTTAAATCATCTGCTTGTTTTATTAGTACTATTTTTGGAAAAGGAGATGCCTTGAACCCTTCAATGACTAGAACATCGATTGGAAAGTTTTTATACAGATCAACAAGTTCTGTAGGTTCCCAACTTTGTTCGTTTAACACGTTAAGCTGCAATTCACCTTTACTTACAGCACCCGAAACTACAGCACCTGCTTTGCGGTGCTTCCAAGAATCTTTCCCATAATCTAGCGAAGTAAGTTCCCCACCATGACCGTGGTGTTTCAATGTTCCAACCTTAAAGTTTTCTTTATTAAAACACATAACTAGCTTTTCTACTAGAGTCGTTTTACCACTGTTACTAAAGCCAGCAACTTGAATCATTTGTTGCGTCATTAAATAAACGCCCCTTTATTTTTCTAAAATTTCTGAGCTACCTTCGCCGTTTAATAATAACACATCAACGACATCACCTTTTTTAAACCCACGAGTTCCTCCAGGTAATACAACTAACGCATCAGAATTAGCGAGCGACGTAACTACCCCAGATTTGTCTAAACCTACAGGTTCAGCGAATATCTTCCCTTCCTCGATCGTCATTTTACTACGAATAAAACGAACGAACGGATTAGGCTTTGGAAAGTCTGCCTTTAAAATCCCTTGTACTTTTTGCAAATGTGGCTTTGGATTACCTAAATATAATTGTACCCATGGACGAGTTAATAACTCAAATCCTACATAGCACGCTGAAGGATTCCCAGATAACCCGAATAAAAGCTTCCCTTTATATTCGGCAACAGTCGTTACACTTCCTGGTCTCATTGCAATTTTATTAAATAAAACATTGGCACCTAGCTTTTCGTAAATCGCCGGTAAGTAATCAAAATCACCTACGGATACTCCACCTGTAGTAATTAAAACATCAACCTCATCTAGTGCGTTTACTACAGCTTCGTAGCAACGATCAAAATCGTCAACTAGTTTACCGTAATATTTCGGTACTGCACCCGCTTTTAAAATTTGTGATGTAATCATATAAGAGTTGCTATTACGGATTTTTCCAGGCTCTAACGGTTCTTCGACATCAAGTAATTCAGTACCCGTCGCATATACACCTATGATCGGTTTTTTTCCTACTGGAACTTTATTGTAACCGAAAGTAGCTAAAAGCGCTTTCACTCCTGGGTCTACTTGTCGCCCTGCTTCAACGAGAATATCGCCTGTTTTCGTTTCCTCGGCCTTAAAAGAAATATTATCCCCTGGTTTAAATGAACGTTTTAACTCAATAAAAGTTTTCCCATCACGTTCAATTTCTTTTGTTAACTCAAACATAACGATCGCATCTGTACCTTCTGGCATTTCAGCTCCGGTCATAATCCGAATAACTTCCCCTTGTTTTGGTACTCGTTTCGCTATCGCCCCTGCACCTACTGTTTCAATTACTTCAAGTTCAATTGGTGTTTCTCTCGAAGCATCTACAGTATCTTCTGAACGAATGGCAAAACCATCTAAAGGAGACCGATCAAATGGTGGTATATCATGATCCGCTTTAATTGGTTGCTTTAAAATACGTCCGTCACTATCATTAATGGAGACATACTCTAATTCACCTTCTTTAGCAAATTGCAATACGGCTTCAACCGCTTCATTTATTTTAATTGGTTTACGTTCTGTATACATTTGAAGTCACACCTTTCACAATTCTAATTACATTTTAACAAATATGTATAGGGATAAGCTATGAACTTTTTCACAGTTCGCATTTTATTAATATTATTTACAAGGATTTCACATTCTTCATTCGTAGG
>SKOL01000198.1 GCA_007120055.1 Anaerobacillus sp. | reverse complement strand
ATGAAACGACTAAATTATTATTGTTCTCGTTAAGAAAATCGCATGGATCTGCTAATAATCCTGTCACCCCATTACACTCAAATTGTAGTTGTTCTAATCCGGTTAGACCTGTAAATGAAAGCGGGCCAATGTCAATTTGTCGAGTTACCCAATCATAAACTTTATCAACTCTAATACAAACATTTTCTTGTTTACCCATAATCGACTTATAGTCCATAAAAAAACTCCTCTCCTTCAAGATACTACATCGTATTCGATATATACAAAAAGGAATAGATGAATGTACTGATGAAATCGTGGAAAATTAGTTATTGGACTAGTTATTATTAGGTATACACTAAAAAGTGCTGAAATTAATGTTATTTAATTTAGAAATTAACAACAATGTTGTTTAAAGATGGAATGCCTTCCTTTATTTCTTGGAAATATACAAAAGCTTCAATGATGACAGAATTACTTCCTTCTACTTTAATGCAGCTGAGATCAAAGTTAGAGAAAATTAATTTCTCCCCAGGTGATAATTGTTTTTTATTACTTGGTCGTAACCAATGTTCGCCAGTTTCTTTTAATTTCTCTTTCCAGTTTTTCTCAACATATGTCCACTCTTCAGAGGACGTCCCGTCAATGACGAGATCACCTTTTTGCTTAAAATTGATTTTTCCACCTAAGTTTCCGGCATTAGCAGGTTTGACCCGAATACATATAACTGGAGTATTTAATGTTTCTGTACTAAAGTTTTGAATGATATAGTGACCAAGAATGAGTATTTCCTTCGTTTCTTCCTTTGTATCTGGAAGAATGAAAGAATAATTGAAATAAGCATGTATAAGATTATTTTTGCTTTGATCGACCATTGGAGCCCTCCTTTTTTATGGCTATAAAAAATTTATATGCAAAAAGGGCTTTTTTTATATGATCTTTCAACATTTGTCCTCTACAAAAAAAAATTTTTTACATAAACTACTAACAAAAGATGAAAGGAAGGTGACTAAGCTCATTCTTTCCAAAGAAGATAAATGATTAGGTATAGCTGCCAACTAAAACTAAAAATTTTTCTTCGTTAACTGATCTTGGGGGATAATTCTAACGAAAAGTCTCCCACTTTTTTTACAAGGTTAACAGTTATTATTCGGAAAAATTTCTGAACATTGAGGTGGAACATATAAAGGCGGACAAGAGAATATTAGTTCTTGTCTGGGCTGACAATAATCAGCTTCCACCTGTAATTTAATGATCGCTTCCGTTTGAATATTTTGGCATAGATTTATAGAAACATCGATTTGTTCAAAAGAATGATCCGTACAAATAATCGTTGCATCACAATCGAAGTCTGTAATCTCACAGTGCAAGTAAGTTCCCTCAGGAGCGCATAAATAAAATTTCTCGACAACAGCAAAAGGCTGTGGAATGGACGTAAATGATTTCCCACGAGAATTTTCAACACGCACAACAAAATGTCCTTTCTTTAGAACTTTGACTTTCTGAAGTGTAATCGTTTCACCTTCAGGCATCATGAACTTTACATTTTGCCGACCACCCTTTTGAGGAATTTCACTGCAATAAATTGCATTTTTAGTAAGTGGATTAACAGGATTGCCGTTAACATCAGTAATAATGCATTGTATGGATAATTCACCATCGCTAGATAACTCTTCACAAGGATTGATTACAATTCCAGTCGGGCCTTCAAAGTTAAGGGTACTTAAGCCAGCTTCACCAACAAAGCTTTGAATCGGTATATCAACTTGGCGCGTAACCCAGTCATAAACTTTAGGCACTTTAATACAAAGTGTGTGCTGTAATGAATTGTTCTTTCGCTGCTGCATTTTGATCACCTCTTTTTAAATGTATTATTTGATCATATATTATGTACTTCATGAATTTGTGTGCCAGTCTATTTAAAAAACAAAAAAGAAGGAATTTACCTTCTTTTTTGGACAAAATCAATATTAATTATATTAATTACCAGGAAAAACATCAGGACATTGTGGTGGGAAACTTAGTGGTGGGCAATCAAATGGAATTTCTGGTCTTGGATGACAGAAATCGGCAGTAATTTCTAGTTTAACAGTTGCCTCCATTTGAACGTTTTGGCACATATTAATTGAAACGTCGATTTGACGAAACTCAGGATTTTTGTCTGCATCTTTACCACAAATGATGTTAGCATCACATTCAAATTCTGTGATTTCACATTGTAGGAAAGTTCCTTCCGGAGCGCATAGATAAAATTTCTCTGCAACAGCAAACGGTTGTGGTTGAGATGTCAAATATTCACCACGAGCATTTGAGACTCGAACAATAAAATGTCCTTTTTTCAATACTTTTACTTTTTGTAGTGTAATTGTCTCACCATCAGGTAATGTAAAATTCACTTTTTGGCGGCCACCAATTTGCGGAATTTCAGTACACAAAATAGAATGAGGTGCTAATGGATCAACTGGATTTCCATCTGCATCTGTAATAATACATTCAGCTGTAATAGCACCACCTCCTGCTAATTCAGCACAAGGGTCGACACCATTAGGAGTAGGACCATCAAAATCAAGAATGTCTAGTCCAGCATCACCTGTAAAACTTTGGACCGGAACATCTACTTGACGAGTGACCCAATCGTAAACTTTAGGAACTTTAATACAAAGAGTTTCTTGAGAACCGTGAATTGATTTTTCTTGCAAGGCAATTCATCCTTTCTAATAAATTATTGTGATCAGTTTTATAGTATGTGGCAAACTTTTATGTGTGCTAGTCTAGTTTGATAAAAAAAGATAAAGAAAAAAGAGAAGGAGAGCCTTCTCTTTTTTCTTTAATTATTTCCAGGGAAAATCTCTGGACATTGAGGTGGAAAACTTAACGGCGGACAGTCAAATGGAATTTCTGGTCTCGGATGACAGAAGTCAGCAGTAATCTCTAGTTTTACAGTTGCTTCCATTTGAACATTTTGGCACATATTGATGGAAACATCAATTTGACGGAATTCAGGGTTTTTGTCTGCATCTTTACCACAAATGATGTTAGCCTCACACTCAAAATCTGTAATTTCACATTGTAGAAAAGTTCCTTCTGGAGCACATAGATAAAATTTCTCTGCAACAGCAAACGGTTGCGGTTGAGATGTTACATAATTGCCTAATGCGTTTGAAACGCGGACGACGAAATGCCCTTTTTTCAATACTTTTACTTTTTGTAGTGTAATTGTTTCACCATCAGGTAATGTGAAATTGGCTTGTTGGCGACCACCAATTTGTGGAATTTCAGTACATAATATTGAGTGCGGAGCTAATGGGTCAACAGGATTACCGTCTGCATCAGTAATAATACATTCTACAGTTAATGCGCCGCCATCAGCTAAATATTCACAAGGATCAAGTACCTCATTATTACCATTTGGGGCTTCAAAGTCTAATAATTGTAAACCTGTATCTCCCGTGAAGCTTTGTACAGGTACGTCAACTTGGCGAGTTACCCAGTCGTACACTTTAGGAACTTTAATACAAAGTGTCTCTTGACGACCTTGAATTGAATTAATATCCAACTTAATCATCCTTTCCACTTGAAGTTGTTGGTATAGCTACCAATGTATCCTATGAAAATTGGATGGATGTGTGTGTATATAATTTATTTTTGGGCTAATGTTTGTTAAGTAAGATAATATTGAATTATGAAATTCATTATAAGGTAACAAAATCATAAAATCATCATATCTTAATAGATATGGAATGTAAGTTAGGCATTTGCGTATATATATATTAATAAAGTCCGTACTGTAGGGGGAATTTTTAAAAAAGTTTATCAAATGTAATAAGGAGGTTTTTGTGATGAGTCAACAATCTCGAAATGATTTAAACAATATTCAATTAAAGCAAAAGCTAATTCATTTTAAATCGGAGCTTGCACGATTTAAAATTAATCAAGAAAAAAATGATGAAATTGTAAACAAGTTAAAAAAAGAAAAAAATGAGCTACAAGCATTACTGCAAGAACAAAACTATATAGTCAATGAGTTGACAGAAAAGAATCGAGAATTGCTCCACGAAAAAAATGATTTTTATCAACATTTTGAAAAAGTAGCTTCTGAAAACTCATCTTTACACCTAGAGTTGGAGCATTTTGAGTCTGAGAAATTATCGATGAAAGAAGAATTACTTGCACAAATTGACAAATATGTTGAAAATGAAAAGTTATTACTTAAAGAAAATGAACATCTATTAAGTGACAAACAAGAATTAGAAGCAAGATTACAAGATCAGCAGCAATTGTTAGACGAAGTAAGAGCAGTGAAAGAAGAGAAAACAGTTGAAGTAGAGCAAGTATCCCTTGAGAAAACCGAGCTCATGCAAACATTTGCTGCACTTGAGGAAAGGTATAGTGCATTAGAAAACGTGTATAAGGAAGTAATAAAATCTTCAGAATTACTTGAAAAAGAATTAATAGCAGTAAAAGGTAATATTAATCAAGACCAAGTTAAGTTGATAGAAGAGCTTGAGATGTTAAGAAATGAAAAAGAAGAAATGCTTGTTAATTTAAAAGAGCAGAAAAATGTAGTGAAGAGGTTAGATGCTGAACTTAAAGGCTATACTGACAAAAATGCTAATTTAGTTGATCAGCTTGAGAATAAAAAAACACGAATACAAGCACTAGAAGGAAGACTACAGAGTACGATTGAAAAAGCTGAATCGAAAATACAAGATAGTAAACAAAAGTTTGTTAGTCTCGAGAAGGAAAATGTATCATTAAAACAGGATCTTGAAAAGCATAAAAAAGAAAAACAAAAGTTGCAAACTACTTTTAATGAGAAATTGGCTGGCTTAAATGAAATTTCACGTGAAAAGAAACAACTAGAACAGGAAAAAGAATTAATGAAAGAGGAACTGGAAAATTTACGAACAGAAAAAAGAACGTTTATGCAGCAGTTAGAAACATATGAAACCGCCAATAAAGAATTAGAGCGAGAAATAAATGAATTTATTGAAAAAATTGACTCAGATCAATTAGGAATAATTAGAGAATTAGAGGAAGTTAAAAAAGGGAATGAAAAATTAAAAGAGTTATTAGAGCAAGAAAAAGTGAAGGTGAATGAAGCTACATTGAAATTCGAAAAGCTCAAAAAAGAAAATAGTAAACTAGTACAATTGAATGACGAGCAGAAGAAGAATTTAGAAGAACGTAAAGTTAGAGATGGTGAAACTTCAAAAGGAAAGCAAGAGTTAAAAGACGTCCAAAATAAATTACAAGAAAAGATAAAAGAAAACACAAAATTACAATCGCTTTTAGATAGTCATAACCAAAAGTATAATAGATTAGAAGAAGCAATGAAAAAGAATAACGAAGAAAAGGAGCAATTAATTAGTCAAAATAAAGGATTTGTAAAACAAGTTAAAGAGTTAGAGAATAATAATGTAACATTTGATAAGAAAATTTCTAAATATGAAGCAACTATTAATCAAAATAATTCCGAAATACAAGAGTTAAAGAATACAATAGTTGAAATTAGAAGTAATTTAAAAGAAATCAAAAAAGAAAAATATCAATTAGAAAACCAAATTGAAAAAAATAATATAGAATTGTTGCATTTAAGAGATCAAAAGAAAGAATTCTTGCAAGATAAAGAGCTGCTTATTAACTTATTAAAAAGCATTCAAAAAGAAAATCAACTTAATCATGTACAAGAAGAAATAAAGGATGAACATCAATATAACCATCCAAAATCTGATGGAGTGAAAGATAATTCATGGTTTTATAGAAACTTAAAACAACAAACAAAAGGAAATATTCCTGAGCGAGGGACACAGCCGATTATTAATTTTAATCCTGCCAGTGATTCGTTCTTTTCGTTAACAAAGCAGTTTCCTGAAATGTTAAAAAATGCAAAAGAACAATCAGAAAAGGATCAATAGTGCTTATTGATAATGTCTATTCAATAAAACACGGTGTTTATAATGAAATGATTCATTTCTGTAAACAACAACTCCCTTATGAAGCATGTGGATTAATTTCAGGTCTGGAAAATACTGGTGTGACGTTACGACCAGTAGAAAATCCATTGAAAAGTCATTTTCGTTTCTCTATTTCAGAACAAACGATTGAAAGAGTTTACCATCGAGCAAAACTACAAAACGAAATAATCACTGGAATATTTCATTCACACCCTTCAACATCAGCGTATCCTTCTAGATCAGATATTAAAAATAATCCATATTCAAATTTAGCATATATTATCGTGTCTTTTAAACGTAAAACTCCTGATGTTAGAGCTTATAAAATTATTAACCGTGAAAAGGTCGTCACATTAAAGATTATCATTATTTAAAGATATATATATAAATCAGGTTGTTCGTGGAAGCACCCCAAACAAAGCATCATATAATAAATTGTAAAATAAATGTTTGGAGTGATTGATATGCCAGTTCGTAAAAATAAAATCCACTCAAGCACCTATTCCACTACTCAAAAAACACCAACATATCCAGTAAAGAAAACAAAACCAGTAACAAAAGTGTATACGTCTTCTCCAAGACCACAGTTTCCTCGACCATATCCTAAGCAGAGCTATGGTAGTTGTAGTGGTTGCGGTAGAAAACGATCAAAGTAAGAAATTAAATAACCTCAAAGATTTCTGACAGCCAATAAATTTTTATTATTTATTGGTGAATGTCAGAAGTCATTTTTTATACTTTAAGAAAGCATTAACTTCCGCTAAAAATGAACAAAATGATTACGTGCTTGGTCTATACAAAAAAAATAAAAAAGCATTCCTGAGAAAAACGTTTAATAAATAGGGAGAATCTAAAGAAGGTGTCCCAAAAGTCGCTGACACTTTTGGGACACCTTTTTTCCTCTACAGATTTCATTCAGTTGACTTATCAATGATATCTTTTAAATTAATTTTTTTCTTTGGTAGATCTACTTTTTTATCTTTACATATTCCCTTTTTAT
>SKOL01000235.1 GCA_007120055.1 Anaerobacillus sp. | reverse complement strand
AAATTTCAAAAGACATCTATTTCATTTTTTAGTACGACACATAGTATTCCTGATTCTTACGGTATCGTTGTAAATACACCAACTGGGAATATTGTCCACACAGGTGATTTTAAATTTGACTTTACACCTGTTGGAGCCCCAGCTAATTTGTCTAAAATGGCTAAAATTGGAGAAGAAGGAGTTCTTTGCTTACTATCGGATAGTACAAACAGTGAAATACCAGGATTCACAATGTCTGAACGAAAAGTTGGCGATAGCATAAATCAGATCTTTCAGTCTGTAGAAGGAAGAATTATTTTCGCCACGTTTGCATCCAATATTTATCGACTGCAGCAAGCTGTAGAAGCGGCGGTTAAATATGGCAGAAAAGTTGCGGTTTTCGGTCGTAGTATGGAAACAGCTGTAAATTTAGCTATGGAGTTAGGATATATAAATGCACCGAAAAATACGTTCGTCGATTCCTCAGAGATGAATAAAATCCCTAGTGACCAATTAGTCATTCTATGTACCGGAAGTCAAGGAGAACCAATGGCAGCTCTTTCACGTATTGCCCATGGGAGACATCGCCAAATTCAAATTATTCCAGGGGACACAGTAGTATTTTCTGCTTCACCAATCCCGGGTAATGCGTTAAGCGTAAACAAAATAATTGATCAGTTGTATCGCGTGGGAGCGGAAGTTATCCACGGGCCATTAAATGATATTCATACATCAGGGCACGGTGGACAAGAAGAACAAAAACTTATGCTTCGCTTAATAAAACCGAAGTATTTCCTGCCAATTCATGGGGAATATCGGATGTTAAAACAACATGTGAAATTAGCGAACGAGTGTGGAGTTTTAGAGCAAAACTGTTTTATTATGGAAAATGGTCAAATTTTAGCAATGGATAAAAATGAAGGGATTCTTGCAGGCAAAATTCCATCTGGTGCAGTATATATAGATGGAAGCGGTATTGGAGATATCGGGAATATTGTTATAAGAGACCGCAGGATCCTTTCGGAAGATGGACTTGTCGTAGTTGCTGTCACTTTAAACATGAAAGAGTTTAAGGTGGTGACTGGACCCGATATCATCTCTCGAGGCTTCATCTACATGCGAGAATCAGGAGAGTTAATTAAAGAAGCTCAAGGAATGCTTTCTAATCATCTGAATGGATTAATGGAAAATAAAACAACACAGTGGTCTGAAATTAAAAGTGAAATATCAGGTCTCCTCGGACCATTTTTATATGAAAAAACAAAGCGTAAGCCAATGATTCTCCCTATTATTATGGAAATTTAAATTATATAAAGAGGTTGTCGCAAAACAAAGTGTCGACACTAAAATAAGAGGGTGGGACAAAAGTGTCTGACACCACGCGGATCCTACTAAATATAGACGTAAAGATTTATCATATGTCTATATTCGGTGTCTAGCGGTGTCTGACACTTTGTTTTGTCTCACCCTCTTTTAATTAAGTACTACATTATAAACTAAGCATATTTCTATTTCAATGAATTTCATAATTCATTATTTTCGCCACTAAGAGCAATATATAGTTGCGTGATAGGGCTCATTTTTGGTAATTATGAAATTCACTCATTTAACTAATTAATTACTAAATGGCTTATGAGAGCTGTGAAGAGTAATTTTCAGGTCGCCATCATCATTTCTTGTAAAAGCGAAAGCATATTCTACTTCGACAGGTTCTCCCCCATCAGCTGGTGTAAAGTAATATACACCCATAGTTACAGCTTTATTTCCTTCAATTTGAACCCCTTCGTTTTCCCATTGTACATCTGTCCAAGGTGCAATAGCAAAACCACTATCCTCGGAAATGTCTCCACCTACAAAATAAGACAAAGCACTTTCAAAGGTACCACGGTGACGCTCTTCTAAAGCTAAAGTTGGTTTGAAAAGAACTTCGCCCATGTCATAACCATAGAAACGTTCGATATGTTCAGTAGCGGCAGCTTCATAGTCGCCACCCTCGCTGTATACTTCTCCGATATGAACAATTCCTTCACCCCAGCTTTGCTGAAATTCTAGAACTTCTTCCTCTGTGATTGCTTGGGTTGGAGCACTAAACGGGACATGAGAGCTGTGAAGAATAATTTTCAGGTCGCCATCATCATTTTTTGTAAATGTGAAAACGTATTCTACTTCGACAGGTTCTCCCCCATCAGCTGGTGTAAAATAATACACGCCCATAGTTACAGCTTTATTTCCTTCAATTAAAACCCCTTCATTTTCCCATTGTACATCTGTCCAAGGTTTAATAGCAAAACCACTATCCTCAGAAATATCTCCACCTATGAAATAAGACATTGCACTTTCAAAGGTACCGCGATGACGCTCTTCTAAAGCTAAAGTTGGTTTGAAAAGAACATCGCTCATATCATAACCATAGAAATGTTCGATATGTTCAGTAGCGGCAGCTTCATAGTCGCCACCCTCGCTGTATACATTTCCGATATTTACAATTCCTTCACCCCAGCTTGTTTGAAAATCCAAAACTTCCTGCTCTGTAATTACATGCGTTGATTCTGCAGCTTCAGCAGATCCTGCTTCTGCTACCGGCTCACTAGAAGTAGAGTCCGAACAAGCTACTAACGTCATTGCTAAAAAAGTCGCCCCTAAAATTGATGAAATCCCCTTAAATTTTTTCAAATTTTTACACCCCTTAAAAATTATGTAAATATTGTTGTTTTTTACAACAACGACTATAAGTATAGTTAACTCCATGTTTACAGTCAATAGTTTTTTACCTAATTGTTAACTTTTCTACTTAAATAACTCATAGTTAAATAGTTTTTACTAAAATGGTATGATAAACTAATATACACAGTTTTAATAAGGAGGAACGCTATTCATGCCTGACTTTAAATCAAGGTTTAAACGTTTAAGAAAACAAAACAAATTAACCCAACAAGAAGTAGGAGATAAAATTCGGGTTTCAAAGGTCGCAGTCTCGGGTTATGAAAGCGGCAATCGTTCGCCAGAAACTGAGACACTGAAAAGAATTGCTACCATGTTTAACGTATCAATTGATTATTTAGTAGGGTATTCGAATATTCCTAGCCATGGCGATGACAAAAATTCCGATGCTTATTACCTAATTTCTGATATAGGACTACTACAAGGAAAGTACAAACTCATTATTGAGGATGAAATCGTAGACGAGGCGTTACTAAAAGAAACATTTGATTTTATAAAAGCTAAAAGAATAATGAAAAATATGCGTTAATATATTATTAAAATTATTTTTACTATAAATTCCTTTGTTATTAAATTTTAAAAAGTTACAGTGATGTTCTAGTTTTTAATGCACAGACAAGGATACTATTCAATATAAAAGGAAATAAAGGTAATCGGCAAATAGTCCCCTCAAATGAAAGGAATGTTTGATACATACGTTTTCTTTAAAAAAACAAATGGTCCAAAACTTGACTGGATTTTTGAGTGAATTTAAGGACGAGGGGACAGCCTTTAGTTTATAGTTAAAGTGCTCGAATTTTGTCGAATTATTAGGTGTTGACTAAATAAGAAGTATATGAAATTATAATTATAGACAACCGCAGTTAATCCCCCGGATCTTATTCACATTTATAAATCCACTTAAAAACTTCAGAAAAAGATAAATACACCCTTACTTAATAAATAACTTCGCAACTTCGATTGAACCCTACCTTAATACCATTTTCTCTTCCAAACGCTTTTGATAAAAATTTTTATATAAAAATAAAACTTGAAAGGAGTGGTAATACAAGGAAGTATTTTTTTTACTCGAGTGAATTTCATTAACTCTAGGCTTATTTAATTGTTTCTTGATCTACAAATGTAAAAATTTGAAGGAGGAATTTTAATGGGACACGATATTTCAGGAGTTAATAAAGTAGGAAAAGAAATTGCTTATGCGCGTTTTAGTATGGGGAATTATAATGCTACCATTTTGTACAGTGTACTTGATGCTGACGAATACTATGCAGGAGTTAGCGGATCCGGCGGCAGTTCAACTTTCTCAATACAACAAATAGAAAAGGCATTGAATACTTTCAATCAATTATATAATAATGAGGATTCTATGTCAGAGGATGATTTCTTAACTTGGGATAAAAAACAAATCGTAGAATTTCTACAAAGTTGCTTAGCAACAGCAAAAAAAGAAGGAAGTGTACGAATTTATTTTGGCTAGTTGTTTTTTAGAGGCTTCTCAAAGGTTGATAAAACTTTTGGGAAGCTTCTTTTTTATTGTCTAGGAAACTATAAAAGGAAAATCATTGGTGGATAACATTTTAACACGAAAGATGTCTAGCTCTAGAGCTTAGCTTCTCGAGCGTTTCGGTCTATCAAGATTTGTCTATTCGCGAGGGAGGATCGAAGGAGACAGAACGTTGCTGGCCCTCCAACGCTTGTCGAAGCTTACCAAAGCGACTTGCGCTTTACTTGTTTCTCCGATGATCCGTTTTGTATCGTGCAAAAAGTATGTAAAAGAATATAGGCGCTGGTTTACAAAAAAAATATCCTATGTTATCATTTAAAATATTAAAAACGTTAAATAAAAATTTAACAAAATTAATAAAAGGTAAAATATAAACTCAACAGGGTAATAGATTGAGGTGTGTTCCGGAAAGATGAAGAAACATCACCAAAATTCTGCACAGGTCCTTGGGGTAGATATAATAATGTTCTCGTTTTGACAAGAGTTAGAAAAATCTAGATTGGAAGAGTACATAGAAACAAAACATAGTTATCGTAACCCCAACCCTGAGTGGGTTTAAGCAAGTTTTAAAAAACTATCAAACTATTGATTGGTTTCAATAACTGAAGGAGAAATTTTAATGAATGCTTCATTGAATATATTTTTAATCACTTCATTGAATTCT
This sequence comes from Anaerobacillus sp., assembly GCA_007120055.1. The sequence continues at coordinate 2,077 of SKOL01000235.1, read as the reverse complement.
CAACATCCAAGGAGGTCTTTAAGATGAAGAAAACATATGACTTTGTTGTAATTGGTGGCGGTAGTGCGGGTTCTGTACTCGGTAACCGTCTAAGTGAAGATGGAACACGCAGTGTCCTTGTACTAGAAGCAGGGCGTAGTGATTTTTCATGGGATTTATTGATCCAAATGCCCGCAGCTTTGCCGTTTCCTGCCGGGAAACCGTTCTACGACTGGAGATACGAATCTGACCCTGAACCTTATATGAATGGGCGACGTGTCAAGCATGCCCGGGGCAAGGTGCTCGGCGGTTCGAGCTCAATCAATGGCATGATTTATCAACGCGGCAATCCAATGGATTATGAACGTTGGGGAGCCGACCCAGGTATGGAAACGTGGGACTTTGCACATTGTCTCCCGTATTTCAAACGCTTGGAAAATGCTTTAGGCTCAGATCCTGATGATGAACTTCGTGGCCACGATGGTCCTCTTAAATTAGAACGCGGACCAGCAAAGAATCCTTTATTCCAAGCCTTCTTTGGCGCAGCAGTTGAAGCTGGCTACTCGCGAACTCCTGATGTAAACGGTTTTCGCCAAGAGGGATTCGGACCGTTTGATAAGCATGTGTACAAAGGTAGACGTTTGTCAGCTTCACGTGCATATCTGCACCCGGCAATGAAACGTGATAATCTTACTGTGAAAACACGTGCTTTCGTTACAAGTATCGATTTCAATGGTAACCGTGCGAATGGTGTCACATATCAACAAAACGGGAAGACTCACCAAGTTAATGCAGGTGAAGTTATACTCGCTGGTGGTGCAATCAATACACCGCAGCTACTTCAACTCTCAGGTGTGGGTGATGCAGAGCACTTGCGCTCACTTGGCATCGAACCGGTAGTTGATCTTCCTGGTGTAGGTGAAAACCTTCAGGATCATCTTGAAACCTATATTCAATACTCTTGTCCAAAACCGGTTTCAGAACAGCCTAACTTAAATAAACTTCGTATGCCATGGATTGGTTTACAGTGGTTGCTCGGACGCAAAGGTCCAGCAGCAACCAACCATTTCGAAGGTGGAGGTTTTGTTCGTTCGAATGAGAACGTCGACTATCCAAATTTGATGTTCCACTTCCTACCGGTAGCGGTTCGGTACGATGGACAAAAAGCAGATACTGCTCATGGTTTCCAGGTACACGTTGGACCTATGTACTCTGACGCTCGAGGCTCATTAAAGATTCGTTCTAAAAACCCTAAAGAGTATCCGAGCATGGTCTACAACTATCTTTCGACCGAACAGGACCGACGTGAGTGGGTTGAAGCAGTAAAAATTTCAAGAGAAATTATGTCTCAGCCAGCGATGGCACCTTACAATTCAGGAGAAATTTCACCTGGTCCTTCCGTTCAAACAGATGAAGAGATTTTAGATTGGGTGGCAAAAGATGCCGAGACTGCACTTCATCCGTCGTGTACGGCAAAAATGGGACCAGCTTCAGACCCAATGGCTGTCGTAGATCCACAAACGATGAAGGTCCATGGGCTCGAAAATGTACGAGTAGCCGATGCTTCTGCCATGCCTTACGTAACTAACGGAAATATCCATGCACCAGTGTTGATGTTGGCGGAAAAGGCTGCAGACTTAATCCTTGGGCGTAAATCGCTGGAGCCTATTGATGCCGATTTCTACCGTCATGGAGTACATCCAGCGGACGCAGGTACAGTAAAAGCTTAATTAAAATTTGCCAGTCAAAGCATACATTTGATGAAGGTATATAGTTAACTTAACGTAGAGAAACAATAGAATGAGCAATATAAATAACGAGGTTGGGACAAAACAAAGTGTCAGACACTTTTGTCCCACCCTCTTTTTTTGTTTTATTGATGTATGAACAATTGAGTTGAGTTAGCCTGCTAAATGTACGAATGAAAAATTATTGTCACCCTTATAATAGGTATGAAGTATAACAAGGTGAATAGTCTGGGGGGAGTGTGCAGTAAAAGAGAGAACAGAATGCTCTTTTGAAGCTTTGGGTTTTTCTTCTCTTTTTTGAGCTAGGAGGAAAAATCATTTCGGTGTTCTGATTACTCTTCTCTGGCTTT
>SKOL01000326.1 GCA_007120055.1 Anaerobacillus sp. | reverse complement strand
GATTGAATTATCCAAGTTCCTACTATTATATAGAGCAGTTATTCTTCCTCCTCTATCCTTCTAATTCCCCGGTTCATTTTTATAGCGAATTTCACCCCATAAAACGCAAAAAAATGGCCCATCTCCCTGCATGGAAATGAGCCTCATTAGTCGTTCTTCTTCGATTTTCGGGTTTAAAATTAGCAAAATAAAAATGCCCATCAAGTAGTGAAGTGAGCAATTAAAGACTAGTTTCTTCTATTATATAAATTTGATTTTATATAAATTGTTGAACTATGCAGAAATACTAAAGGGACTAATCAATTTCTTCTAAGTTCGCATAAAGCTCTACTTTCCATTGCTTATTAACAAGTTCCTCCACTGGCACAAAAAATGATATGTCACTTAGGTCTCCAATATTGGGTTTGATAGGCCCTTCATTAAATTCGTTAGTAATTAGAACTCTATACTCACTTTGATATGATAATGATTTATCTTTCCAAAATAAATGTTCTACTCCTTCGTCATGAAATGATTTAAGCCGTTCTGAATTATTTAACTTATAATCGTCATATCTAACTTTACGCCCCTTGAAGGAGTAACCTTGCTCTTGAAATGATTCTTTCAATCTATCCAAGAAGGGTTTAGCTTTAATAACAAGTACATCCCCTTGAAATTCCTCTAATAATTTCTTCTTTTTTTCCTCTTTCATATCCATAATAGCTGTAATCCTATATTGGTCATCTTGTATTTTCTCCTTATCCTCTACTATAAAATCTTCTGGAGAAATCATTGATAAACAAAATACTGGTCTAAGTCCGTCCTCGTTAAATTTAAATGAAGTGACACCAGCGTCCGCTGCTCCTATATATTCATCGGTTTCGTAATCGTAAAATTTTGCTACTACATTTGTCAATACTTGAGATGCTTCGTACTTATCTCCAATACCTTTCTTATTTTCTTTCTTCTCTTTTTCAATAAAGAAATTTAAGTTATTCATATACAAAAAGCCCGCTTGAAGTTCTTTTAAATATTCCTTTGGATTATTTTTAAAATAGAAAAAGATAAAATCTTCCGAACCTTTAAATTCACTAAGCCTCATAAATATACCCCCTCCTACACTAAATTCTTTTTATACCTTGGTTCTTACGCTTACGACATTGCTTTTTGAATTCTTTACTCGCTTCTTTATCTCCCATAATTGTAAGTGTTGTAGAAAACTCATCCTTACTGATAGATCGATACAAGACATTAATTTTCCGTTTAATATAATGTGCAAAGTAAAAAGTAAGAACAGCTCTATCACACTTAAAATCTCTATTCTTTATAAACCAATCAACTAGACGTTCAATATGTATTTCATCCGGCATTAGAAAAGCGCCATTAAGGTATTGAGCTGATCCAATAAGTGTATCTACTGTATTCGTTGCTGACATAACACAACTTGCACCTAAATGCTCATAATGCTCTTTACTCTCATATTGAGTAGCATAATGCTTAACTAGTTTAATCGCTTCGTCCATATCGGTTTTAATGATTTGTATATCATCCGGTGTAAGTTTGACAACTTCATTCATGTTCTACTCCCCTTTATGTACATGCTAAATGTCGCTTCTTAAGCTAAGCCCTTTTTCATTACTTGCTGTTCCCTCCAAGGTAACAGTTTGCTATTAATCCATTCATCGCCCCGACATACAATATTTCTTTTATCCGCTTCAACGAGTGCTGGATTAGTAAACCTGGAGCTTGTTATCATTTCAGCTAATATACAACCATGATTTTTCTTTGCTGAATCAAGTTCCCTTTTCAATTTAACATCAATTTGTTTTCCTTTTTTATAATGCTTAATTTGAATGGCTATCTCAGCATTGTGATGACGATTAAAAATAATTAAATCTACTCCACCATCAGCACCTTCTGAAGTCCTTCGTGGTTTATATCCTTTTGCTTTGTAGTAAAGAAAGCACAACTCTTCAAACTCTCTCCAAGAGATCTCTTCTAATGGTAAAGTCATAATTTCTTTTTCCGACCTTAAAATATTCGAATTACTACTCAAGCCATTCGATTTCTTTTGGTTGGAGCTATTTAAAGTCCTCTTCTTTTTCGACTCTTCAGGCAAACCGGTATACATATTTTTATTTTTGTTTTCTTTTCTCCTCATATCAGGAACAAATGATGATACAAGCCCTCCCATAAATACTGCAAAAAGAACTAGTCCAATAATGTAGTAAATACTAGTAAGATTGAATTGAAACATTACCCATAGTCCTATAAATAATATGGGACCAGCAACCACTGTATAAATTGCTTCTTTCCTTTTCTTTCTACTTGGCTTAGCCAACTATCTCTCCCCCTAAAAACTACCCTTTTTGATAATTTTACCATAATATCACAAATAACTTGTCTCGAATTACTATTTTACTAACTAAAATCTCTTAACTAATACGTACTATAAAAAAACAAAAAAATGGCCCAACTCCAGCAGCATGGAGATGAGCCTAATTCGTCGTCTTTCTTATAAAGTTATGGAGGGCAAACTCTTAAACACTTTTTGATAGATTGGTAGATTTCATTTATTTCTGTACTTGATATACATACTCCCTAATACTGTTACTCTCTCTTTGTTTCAAAAAGCGTTTAAACGTTCCTTCTTTCCACAATGGTTTAACCACTCGGTCGACAAGTGTTGTTTTCCCTATTTGTTTTCTTTCTTGCATAAATGCTACCATCTCATTCACCGTCCTTGGTTCATGGCAGTAATCAAGAAGAGCAGCCACTTCTGGACCTCGAAGAAATGCTTCGTGTTTTTCTTTTAACTTTGCCCACCGCTGTTTTTCACACTGTTCCTGAAAAGTGGAATAGACTTCATCGGTGGTCCATTCTAATCCAAAGCGCAAATGATACACAATGCTTCCGTCTTTATATATAGCTGCATGTTTTAAAAAGTCTGTGTATATCTCACTTGGAAAGGCTTTTGATTCACTTTTTATATAAAGCTTCAAGTTTTTCATAAAACGCTTTAATGCCTTTCGTTCCTCTTCCACTTTCTCTTTCCGATCCCTGATAGTCGCAAGCCTCTCGTACATAGCACATAACTTTTCGGTCATTTGATCAACACGTAAAGTATCTCTCCCTTGACCATGAATACTCTCATCTACCACTTCGTAAAGTTCTTGATTTAGTAATGTAACTTCTAGTTCCAACTGTTCTTCTTCGACTTTCTCTTCTGGCGTTAAGTCCATTTGTTCAACCGCCTGCTCCGCCTTCTGATAGAATGTAGAATCCTCATAAATATTCGTTAACAAGTGACAAAAGTGTTGTTCGAAATACTCTTGTTTAAAAGCCATGGAGTCACAAGTTTCATGAACATGGAAGTGGGGATACCCTCTTCGATAACACACCCAAAAGTGAGAATAATAGATCTCGTTTTTTCGTTTTCTTTTATTCGAATAATGGACCACGGGTTTTGAGCATTCCCCACAAACCATCTTCTCTATTAATGCTTCATTTTTATACTCATTAATATCTGGCAAGGGGGCTGAGCGTTTCTGCTTTATCGTTTCCGATCGTTCCTCTAATATCGCCTGAACTTCCTCCCACACTTTCTTTGAAATGATTGGTTCGTGATGCTGTTCAATATAGTATTGAGGTTCTTGACCTTCATTACGTATATTTTTCTTTTGACCATTTTGAACCGCTACCGTTTGTTGGAATAAAATATCGCCCTTATAAACTACACTCTTTAAGATATTTTTAATCGTTGTTGGACTCCATGTCTCATTCCCTTGTGGAGTTAGAATTTTTCTTTCACTAAGATCAACCGCGATTTGATACACAGTGGCTCCTTTTCGTACCTCTCTAAAGATACGCCGGATTACTTTTGCTTCTTCTTTCTCTACATGCCAACGGTACGAAGAGTCAATGGTATAACCGTAATTTCGTACTTTCCGATGGATAATGCCACGCTTGGCTTTGCTCCGTACTCCCCATGCCATAGATCTACCCATGCTAATGCTTTCCTCTTGTGCGATGCTTCCAAAAATGGATAACATGAGATCCGCTTGAGGATCTGACGTCCATATGTTTTCGCGTTCAAAGTAGATGTAAGTGGGGTTCGGAAGCTGTCGAAGATATCTCGTGATTTCGAGAGTGTCTTGGATATCGCGACTAAGTCTAGAAATTGATTTAACCAACACAACATCAATTCGTTTTCGTTCACATTCTTGAATGAGTCGATTTAATTCATCCCGATTTTTCATAGAGCGTCCCGATATCCCCTCATCTGCATAGATCCCTGCAAATTGATAGTTTGGGTTTTTCAAAATCACATAAGTATAGTATGCAACCTGTGTTTTCAGGCTTGATTGCTGCTCGAGGCGGTCTGTGGAAACTCGACAATAAGCAGCTGTTCTCAAAGGCTCTTTTGTATTTAAATTAGAAGGAAGTATGTTCACTCCTTCCATCGATGCTTCAATCGTTTGGAGAATCGCTTTACCGTTATTTGGTTCAATCTTCTGAACCTCTCTTTTAGGAATTGACGCTTTCTTTTTTTCCTTGTCCTCTTCGATCAGTTCACCTTTCTCATTCAGTATTTTCAACCCAGAAGTCACCTCCTTTGTTGTTTGATTTTCTTCAGAAGTTGGTGATGATTTTACTTCCTTTATAAAAGGGGAACCAATGGTCGTAACCGTACCATCCAACCACTTCAATTCGTAATCTTGATCAGATGTCACAGACATCTTGAGCACCCATGCCCGAAAATACTCCAAAGTGATTTGTTCATAGAAAGTCTTTAGATCCTGAATAGAATTTAGCCACTGAATGGTATTCGTGCGATAAGGGCGTCCTTCTTCAACACTTTCAATATGTTCTTCAAAAACTCGATAAGCTTCTTCTTTCTCCTTCATCTCTTCATCCGTATGTGTAGATCGAGCCATCTCCATTTCTGTTAACCACCTTAACCGATGAAATTCGAAATGGTCTTGTTGATTGGCAACGGTCAGTATTTTCTTCAACGTACTGATTTGAACATGCTCATCTGTCAAAAACTTTTGCTTGAAAGCCTCTAGCACCATGGTTCGTAATTGATGCTCTTGCAACTCTGGCCCCTGACAAATGCCAACTTTCCTTGCGCTGCAACGCCAAACATTTCCACTCGCCAGTTTCTGGACTATGATGTGATTTCCACAATGCTGACAGATAATTTGCTTCTGAAGCGCATGAGGTATCTGCTGGGTGGGACGCTTATATGATTTACTGTTCGAACTTAACTTTTCTTGAACCCGATCAAAAACCTCAATGCTAATAATGGCTGGGTGGGTATTTTCAATCGTAATGAGGCCATTCTTGCTCTCCGTTTTTTGCTTGGTAAACAGATCAATCGAATGAAGTCCTGCCACCTTATTACCGGTATAGGTGGGATTCTGCAACATAGTCTTAATGGCTTTAGTCCTCCATAATTTCCTGCCTTTCATCGTTGAGATTTCTAGCCTCATGAGTTCCCGGCTGATTTCACCAATGGTCCAGTCTTGGAGATACCAATCAAAGATAGAACGAACCACCTTCGCTTGTTCTTCGTGGATTTCAAGCGTGGACTGCCCATCTTTTGTGACTTTTCTATAACCGTAAATCGCTACAAATTTTGCCTTTCCTTTTTGCAAACTTTTTTCATATCCCCATTTGGTAGAAGCAGATATCGTTTCAATTTCTTCTTGTGCGAGTGCTGCATACGTGCTTAATAAAAATTTATTGTACTCGACGGAAGTATCTACCTTCTGCTCTTCAAAGTAAACACCGACTCCCTTCGCTTTTAGTTCCTCCACAATTTTGATAAGATGCTCAGCATTCCGAGTAAATCGGGATACATTTTTGGTCAAGATAAAGTCGACACGGTCTTCATGGCAATGGCGAATCAGACGTTGTAAACCTTTCTGTTTGGTGGCATTCCTTCCACTTGTGCCATTATCAAAGTACACGCCAACAAATTTCCAGTTTGGCTTACTTCGAATCAGATGTGTATAATGTTTAACTTGGTTTTCTAGCGAGTGCAATTGCTTTTCTATATCCGTACTCACTCGGCAATAAGCTGCCACCTTCACTTCTTGAGTGCCGATTAACGGACTTTCTTCCCTTGCCTTAACCGGATCCCATAGTGTTCGTACCCACATTCCTTGTTGAACATGATCCAACACAAAAACCCCTTTCCAATAAGTGATAATGGTTCGTGTCCATCTATCACTCACATCCGATAAAGGTTCAAGTCCTTTTTTCGGGTGGAAAGAGGTTTCTATTTATCCAATTAGATTATACTTTTTCTTTTTTAGGCGTCTTACGTTCTTTCGCACAGATGGTTCGTTTCACTCCGCATTTAAAGTGGAATTCAACCATCCGTTCTTTGCATATGATGCCTCGCTCTATGATGCTTTTGAAAAGCTTGCCATCAAAGTCTTCCAATTCTTCTGCTTCTAAGATGTCTAGAAGCGATTGTAGGTGCTTCTCCAAGTACACTTGTTCTTGTCTATTTTCTTCCAAGCTATCCCGCTCTTGTTGAAGGATTTCTTGTTCATAAATCAGATGCCTTAATGTCGCATCATATATCGCATCGCTTGTGGCAGACTCTTTCGCGGCCAAGTTACTGATACGATTTGTTATGGCTTCAATCTGGATGTTCAATTCTTCAAGTCGTTCTTGTTCTGGGGGAGAAAGAGATGCTTTTTCAATGGCACACTTCGCTTCTTTTACCGTCTCCTCTAGATTCTCTTTCATCTCACGCACGACGTTCATAAAGGCTTTTTCCAAGTCTGTTTCTTGCACATAACTTGTTTTGCAATCTTTAAAGTCAGGATCCGCCCCAGCTGTGACTCGACATTGCCAGGCGGTAAAGTAATACTTTTCTCCTTTCCTACTTGATGTCATTCGTCTTCGAATAACTGGTCTTCCACATTCCCCGCAAAAATACTGGTTGGAAAAGACGCCAGTAGAACTATAATTCTGTCGGT
>SKOL01000425.1 GCA_007120055.1 Anaerobacillus sp. | reverse complement strand
ATAAACGTTCCACAGACGAACGAGATTTTGAGAATCCACTCGCAGCGGTTCAAATGGGTCTTATTTATGTGAATCCAGAAGGTCCAAACGGTAATCCAGATCCGCTTGCAAGTGCTAAAGACATACGCGAAACCTTTGCACGTATGGGAATGAACGATGAAGAAACTGTTGCCTTAGTAGCTGGCGGACATACTTTTGGTAAATCACACGGTGCTGGAGATGCATCTTTAGTTGGTCCGGAACCTGAGGCTGCCCCTATTGAAGAGCAAGGCTTAGGGTGGATAAGTTCACACGGAAGCGGTAAAGGACGTGACACCATTACTAGTGGTATTGAAGGTGCTTGGACGGCCAATCCGACACAGTGGGATAATGGTTACTTTGATCTATTATTTGGATATCAATGGTGGCTAACAAAGAGTCCTGCAGGTGCATTTCAGTGGCTCGCTGTAAATCCTGATGAGAAGGATCTGGCACCAGATGCAGAGGATGCATCCGTTAAAGTTCCGACGATGATGACGACAGCAGACATGGCTTTGCGTTATGATCCAGAATACGAAAAGATTTCTCGTCGTTTCCATGAGAATCCAGAAGAGTTTGCCGATGCTTTTGCTCGTGCATGGTTCAAACTATTACACCGTGACATGGGTCCTAAAGAAAGATATTTAGGTCCTGAAGTTCCAGAAGAGGATTATATTTGGCAAGATCCCGTCCCTTCTGTCGATTATGAATTAACTGATGCAGAAGTAGCAGCGCTAAAAACAAAGATCCTAGATTCAGGGCTTACAGTTAGCGAGCTTGTAACAACGGCTTGGGCTTCAGCTAGTACCTTCCGTGGATCAGATAATCGCGGTGGCGCGAACGGTGCCCGCATCCGTCTTGCCCCACAGAAAGATTGGGAAGTAAATCATCCGGTACAACTTACAAAAGTGCTGAATGTACTTGAAGGTATTCAAAATGACCTAGATAAAAAAGTTAGCATCGCTGATTTAATTGTACTCGGTGGTAGTGCCGCAGTAGAAAAAGCAGCTAAAGATGCAGGCGTTGATGTAACGGTACCTTTTGCTTCTGGACGTGGTGATGCCTCACAAGAACAAACCGATGCAGAAAGCTTTGAAGTGCTAGAGCCTATCGCTGATGGTTTCCGCAACTATCAGAAAAAGCAGTATAGTGTAAGTGCCGAAGAACTCCTAGTAGACAAGGCACAACTGTTAAACCTGACTGCACCAGAAATGACAGCCCTAGTGGGTGGTATGCGTGTTCTAGGTACAAATTATGGCGGCACACAGCACGGTGTATTTACTGATCGTGTAGGCACACTTTCTAACGACTTCTTTGTTAACTTACTTGATATGGGCGTAGAATGGAAGCCTGTAGAAGACGGCGTATATGTAGGACGTGATCGAAATACAGGTGAAGTAATGCGGACAGCAACTAGAGTTGACCTAGTATTCGGTTCAAACTCCGTACTACGTGCCATTGCTGAAGTTTACGCTCAAGACGATAACAAAGAGAAATTTGTACGTGACTTTATCAATGCCTGGGTCAAAGTAATGAATGCAGATCGTTTTGACCTTAAGTTGAAGAAAGACCAAGTAAGAGAAAATTAAAACTTTGAAGGGGCTGTCCCAAATAAAGTGTTAGACACTTTTAGGGCAACCCCTTCTTTCGTTTAGCGAAACAAAAGAAGCAAGAGAACCGTTGTCCCCTTGCTTCTGCTCTCTAACTCGGTATCGCTATCTTTTGTTTCGGTTTCTTTTTACCGTAAATTTTGTCTGCTAGTTTGGGGGCTAATTGGAATAGAATAATCCCAATTGTTGCGACGATTAAAATGTAAATACCGCCAAATAGCGCTAAACTTCCAACTGCTAAACTTGCTATGATCACAGAAAACTCTCCTCTGGACACTAGTGACAAACCAGCTTTGAATGCTAATTTCTTTGATAAACCGTACCATTTACCACCTAGGATACCAACGATCAACTTCGCTACTACTGTATAGATGACTAGCGTAATGAGTAGGCCTAACATTGGGATCTCACCAAATTCAATCGTTGTACCAAAGTAAAGGAAAAATAACGGTAATAATAAGTCTTTCATCGGTAAAAGTAAATGTTCGATTGGCTCTGGTCTCTTCACTTCTGCTAGTGTGATCCCAATTAAAAATGCGCCAAGTACCTCAGATAAACCAAGGTGAAGTGCTAAACCTCCGTAACTTAATGCTAAACCGACGAGTAACATGATCATGACATCACTATTAATGTAAGCGTCAAAAAAGTCAGCTAACTTACTAAATACAAATACCCCTAATAAAATAGCGACGACTGTCATGATAATAATCTTTGTAAATACCATGCTAAGTTCAAATGCCCCTAATGCAGTACCTGCTGTCAGCGCGACTAAAACGGCAACGACGATTGGTGCGACGATATCTTCAAAAATTAATAACCCTAACATAAACTCACTTTCGGTGTTTGCCATCCGCTTATTACTCTCTAGCATTTTAGCAGTAATGGAACTGCTCGTTGCGTATGTGATACCACCAATAATAAATGCCGTTAAGAAATCTAAGCCAAATAACAAACAAATCGCCATAACTACACCTAAATTTAACACAACATCTAGAATACCGGCAGGTGCGATTTTCTTTGCAATTTGAGACAGTCTTTTAATTGGGAATTCCAAACCTAGTAAGAAAAATAGTAGGATGATCCCTATTTCACCTGTGACATGCAGTAACTTTACATCGACGAAAAAACTACTCACTACAATACCTAATAAAATATAAATAATTACATTCGGTATTTTTATTTTAACTCCTATGAAACCTGCAGCAAATAATAGTAAAAATAAAATTCCTGCATTCAAAATAATAGGAAATTCTGCAAACATTATTTTACACCCACTAACGCTTCGAATGCATCGATATGTTCACGCTTTCCTGCGACCATCAATGTGTCGCCCACCTTTATAACTTCATCCGGTGCTGGAGTTATGATCGTATCATCACCACGTGTAATAGCGATAACCGAAACACCGGTTTGTTGACGAATGTTTGAATCCATTATTGTTTTGTCTGCAAAATTGCTATTTGCACTTATGTTAAACCACTCCATTACTAGTTTTCCTTTTAGAAATTTTGCTTGCTCTTGGTCAACCGGTTGATAAGTTGCCCCTAAAAGTTGCGCGCCCAACTCACGTGTTTCTTGAGACGAGAGTTCAACTGCATAGTCAGCCTCATCGTCATCTTCGTGCTGTGAAAAATATAAATCTCGTTTTCCACAGTGATGAGAGATGATATTAATCTTCTCTCTCTTTGCTGTTATGAGTGTGACCTTTTTTCCGATATGTGGTAAATCTGTAACTTTGACTTTCATTCGTTTTTCATTTTATATAACGCTAATTACCTCAAAGGTGCAGATAACAAGTTGCTAACCACAACTTTCTTGCACTCTCCTACTTCTTTCAAGAATATATCTCTAATATTGGTCCATTATAAGTAATAATTGGAAATAATTTTTTTAGGAGACATCACTTCATGGCTTTATTTAAACTATTAACATCAATAAATGTATCTTCGACCAATTCTAACTGGGATGAGATTATCCGCTTACACCGAGAGCTTAGAAATATGTTAATGGAATATTGGATGACCGAAACTGTATTTACTTTTAATTGGTGGTTTCTTTTGTTCACAACCATTGGTTTTTTCGTCGTATGGCTAATTGTTTTGGACAAGAAAAGAATTATTGAGATTGCTTCATTTGGACTTTTAGTCGGAACAGCTGTATTCGTTTTAGACATGATCGGTATTTCGTTAGTTTTATGGTCTTATCCAGACAGATTATTCCCATTGATGACACCAATCGTCGAAATTCATAAGTTTCATCTACCGATTATTTATATGATTATATATCAATACTACAACACTTGGAAATCTTTCTTAATTGCATTAACAATCGCTTCGTTAATTTTTGCTTTCATATTAGAGCCAGTGACTGCCTGGTTAGGGATCTACGAAATATACCATTGGAAATACATATATTCCTTCCCTATTTATATTTTTGGTGGCATTGTTCTTAGATGGCTAATCATCAAGGTGAAACAAGTTGAAAAAAGGAAAAAGGTGCCTGGCACTTAAGCTTACACTCTGCCAGGTACAATTAAAAAAGGACTGAGCGCATAAACGCTCAGTCACTGTAACTACATCTATTAAAATAATTATTATTCCACATATGCACAACACTCATTTAATATAGTTTTTACTGGTTCCTTTATGTAGTTACTTAATGAGTAATAGTTAACAATCATTCCATTAGTAAAAAATATAGTCTCAAATTAGTAATTTTAATAATTACTCCCTTTTATTATGCGATTTTAACTAGAAGAATCACTTGAATATGTTTGTACTTTTTGAATGAGTTCTAGCTCTAACTTATCATTTAATGTGTCAATACGTTTGGAAAGAAGAAATGCATCTACAATTACCCAGCAATACTTCTTTTTCCAGGCTCAACGACAATGATGAACGCGTCGACACTGCCTGCTGTCCCTCTTCCTAAATGTTCAATTCCTGCTTCCATATCACAGATCACTGCGTCATCATCATTTAAGATAATGTGATTTAACAACGCTTTTTAAAAAGTACTTTCCGGACAAACACAGCCAGCTCCACCACTATCAACAGAACCTAGCTGTAACAGTTTAATGTTATTATGAACTGTTACATACCTTTTAGGCACATCCGCTACCGTCGGATTTAACGAAAACCATTGTCCACTAATACCAGGTTCCGGCCCTGTTCGTTCTTTAATAAGTTTTCTATCATTTGCAATTGTTTTAACATATAGCGTACATAATGATTAAATAAATTCTCTTAAGTCTTCTTCCCCGGGCGGATGTTTATCTAGTTTATCAGTATAGAGAAGACTAAAAATTATGATAGAACGTCCGCTCATTTTTATTATATATAATTTGCAGAATATTTTAAAAAGTTTTATATTTTGTTAAAAGTTTACAATTACGAGCCTGAAGAAATAACCAACAAAAAGGTGCCTGCTCCCCAGTTAAGCTTTAACGAACTGGGAGGGCAAGCCCATAAAAAAAGTATTGTTTCTGAATTTAAAAAATTATATAATTGATAACGCTTTATTGTGATGATATTTATCGGAAGTTCTGGAGGGCCCACTTTGAAGGTACAAGATATTCAACGATTTTTGAATGAAATAAATTACAAGAGCGTTATGCAAGAAAAACAACATAGTGAGTTATTTTTATACAGAAAGTTACTCCTTACTGGGGCTGTGCTATACCTACTTTTTGGACTTTTATTTAAAAGTGTTGAGCCTCGATATGTCGACCCTATGTCGATGAAAGATAGGATCGCTTTTTCTTTAATTTTTTTAATTACGTATATATTTTCATTTAAAGACATTTTCATTAAAAATAATTATTTAAATTATATCTTCTTTGGACTAATAAATATTGCAACCATATATTGTGTTTATTTATCTTACATAAATCAGTTTCGTTTAGATGTCGCTATAGGCATCCCCTTAATTATTATAGTTGTTAATTTAATACTTAAAGATTTTAAACAGTTGCTATATTATAATTTGGTTACTTTATTTTCAATTATAGTTAGTGTTTATTCTATAGATATTGACTTTATTTTTAAAAATTTATATTTGGTTCTCATTATCTTAGTAATTATCATGTTTTTTACAATAAGTCGTTCCAAACATAAGCTTGAACTTAGACTTATAGAAAGTGAGAACCGTTTGCGAACGATTACTGATCAAATGCTAGATATGGTTTGTCAAACTAATGAAAAAGGAATTTTTCATTATGTAAGTCCATCATATGAGTCTGTGTTAGGCTATAAACCAGCTTATCTATATGGCAAATCTATGCTAGACTTTGTCCACCCAAAAGATTTATTAAGGGTAAAATCTCAACATCGTAATTATTTAAAGACATCAGAAGTTAAAAAAATTGAACTTCGCTATCGACATGCAGACGGCTATTACTTATGGCTAGCAGTTATTGCAAACCCTATATTGGATAATCAAGGAAAAATCATAGGAACAGTTATAAGTAGTCAAGATATTACTACTAAAAAACTTCAAGAAAATGAACTTAAGTTATTAAGATTTAAAGATAGTTTAACAGGCTTATACAACAGGAACTATTTTGAAGAAAATTTAGATAAAATAAATAATAGTGGACAGCTCCCGTTAAGTATTATTATTGCTGATTGTAATAATTTAAAAAAGATTAATGATACGTTTGGTCACCAACAGGGCGACAAACTATTAAAAAAAGTAGCAGAAGTTTTAAAACAGTCGTGTAGAAAGGAAGATATAATTTGTAGGCTCGGTGGCGACGAATTTTTACTTTTTTTACCGGAAACAACAAAGGAGCAAGCAAGTACCATTTGTGTAAGCATTGAAAAAAACTATGAAAACCAAGATATTAACAATATACCTCTTGGCATTTCTTTAGGGGTCGCCACAAAAGAATCTGTAAATCAAGAGATTGGGGAAGTGCTAAATCTAGCAGATATAAATATGTATAGTGACAAATTAAGAAAGAAAAAATTATTAAGTCAAAACAGTTAGCTTGTCATGCCCGAAATAAAAATGACTGAGCGTACAAACGCTCAGTCACAGTAACATATAGGTATTGCGATTTAAACGATTTTAATCCTAGTTCATTAAAACAGATAGCCGGAAAGCTACCTTCTTATATCAATTCTCTTCACACACTACTAGCTCATCGCTCGTTTACGTAAACAAATTCCTTAAACGCTGCCAAAATCCAACGCTCTCATCTTCCTCAACAATCGTTGTTTCTTCTTCATCTTCTCGTTCAATCGCTTCAGTTTTGAGAATAAATTGCACAGAATCAATGTTTTTGTTTTTCGGTGACACAAAGGATACCGGCTCGAAATCCGCTCTATTGAATTCGTCCATCATCTCATT